>JABMQV010000154.1 GCA_013203065.1 Desulfobacteraceae bacterium
TCGCCCTCATGGGCACAAACCTGGGGATCTCTGATCCTGATGCCGTTGCAAAGTTTGACCGAATTTGTGACGAATTGGGAATAGACACGATCGAACTTGGGAGTGCCATGGGTGTGGCAGCTAGTGTCGGAAAGATGAAGATGGGTGATGTCGAATCCGCCCTGGCCCTCCTTGACGAAGTGGAAAAAGGCACCGATTTCGGAAATATACTCGCTAATGGTGTCGTTGCCACCTGTAACGCGCTAGGGGTAACAAGAATCCCTGCTGTCAAAGGTCAGTCAATCCCGGCCCATCACCCCCGGTTCACAAAATCCACTGGTGTGACCTACCTGACCAGCCCCATGGGAGCCGACCACACAGCCGGTATCTCCTATGCGAATCCTACTTCTAAGGATGGCCAGGTAGACACGTCCCTGAACACACAGATCTTTATGGCCGTGTTGGATACGATGGGCTACTGCCTGCTTGCATCACCATCTAAGCCTGAGCCTCTCTCCGACTTCCTTAAGAATCTCATGAATGCACGTTATGGCCTCAACATCAGTTCTGCAGACTTGATGAAAATCGGAAAAGAGACCCTTAAAACGGAATTGAAATTTAATGAAGGGACTGAGTTTGGTACGATCCATGAACCCTACCCGGAATTTATCAGAAACGAACCCCTCGCTCCTTCTGGAAGCGTGTTTGACGTGGACCTTGATGAGATTGGAACTATCTGGGAGAAGATGGATAAGATGTAATTGGTTTTATGGTTTGCTTTGTTTTAGGTCCGAAGCCAACGAATGGTATTCGATCGCTAATCACAAAGAATCCGGCATGCCCATGATGTGGCATAATCCCTGATAAGATTATTTAGTTTTAAGTTTTAGATTTCGTTCCGCATCATTCAAACAATAGGAGGATACGCCACTGACAATTTCAAATAATGATTATATTGTCACGAGAGAAAACTTTGACAGTCTTTCTTCTTACCGGCATCATCGAAGATTGCCATTAAAGTGGGACTGCCTTTTTGTTTTGCCCGAATGGCTCAAAGTTTGGTGGAACGAATTCGGCACCCCATTTGATTCTTATCTTTGTGCTGTGAGGCAAAGGGAAGATGTGATCGGTATCGCCCCTCTTATAGTGGAGGGAGAAAAAGCGATGCTCATGGGTGATACCGATGTTTGTGATTATCTCGATTTTATCGTTGCGCCCGGCAAAGGAGCGGAATTTTTCAGGGTATTGCTCGAACATCTGGGCCGCGAAGGCATCACTCGTCTGGATTTGAAACTATTACACCCTGAATCGATGGTTCTCACAGTGCTTAAGGATATAGCCCAAAAGCAGGGCTGTGATGTTTCCTGCAACGTACTGGACATTTCATCTGAATTGGAGTTGCCGGCCACGTGGGATGAATATTTGCTGATGCTTACGGGCAAGCAAAGGCATGAGATAAGGCGCAAGATCAGACGGCTACATAAGGAAGCGCGCATCAAATATCGTGTCGTTGAGTCTGTTGAGGAAGTTAGAGATGAAATCGATATCTTTTTTGCACTGTTCAAATCGAGCGGAGAGGTAAAAACAGATTTTCTGACCGATCGAATGGTTTCATATTTCAGATCTTTGGCGGAGGCAATGGCAGAAGCGAAAATGTTGAAACTTTGTTTTCTCGATTTAGACGACACAACTGCGGCTGCAGCCATGTGCTTCGATTATAATTCTACGATTTATCTTTATAACAGCGGCTATGAACCCCGACTCGGCTCTCTGAGCGTGGGTTTGCTATGCAAGGTGTTCAGCATCCAAGATAGCATTCAAAACGGAAGGCAGAAATACGATTTTCTGAAAGGGGCCGAATCCTATAAACACCGCTTGGGAGGCCGCGAGGTCCCTTTGTATCGGTGCCAAATACAACTCAACCCTTGATAATATATCCTAAATAAACACTTTTTAAGGCAAAATAATGGGTCCGAAAATTTTAAACAGCAACCCACAACATACACCGGAAACAGGCGTAGCGTTAACAGAACGCTTACGCATCGTGATGTTCAGCATCCATTCCTGCCCTGTGGGAGAACTGGGAACCAAAGACACCGGCGGGATGAATGTTTATATAAGGGAACTTGCGTGTGAGTTGGCAAAGCGGGGCCTTCTCATCGATATTTACACTCGCCTTCACGACCCCAAAGACAGCCGGATAATAGAACTGGATCAAAATGTACGCCTGATTCATCTTCGGGCCGGAAATAACGGCTATATGCCTAAACTGGGGATTTATCCCTATCTATCCGAATTCACCGTTGCGCTGGAAAGCTTCACAAGGAAGGAAGGCCTCCATTACGATTTGGCTCACAGCCATTACTGGCGTTCGGGTCGAATAGGGAGGTGGGCGCAGGCAGGTTGGCGTATTCCCCACATTTTAATGTTTCACACCCTTGGTGCGGTGAAGAATACCACCGGTGTGGGGGAGAAAGACCCCGAACTTCGGATACGTATTGAAA
>JABMQV010000155.1 GCA_013203065.1 Desulfobacteraceae bacterium
ATCCACCAGGGTTATGGTTGCCTTAATATCATTGACTATTTTCCTGAATCTACGTTAGTAAGGTTAATCAGCGGTTAATTATGAAATAGGGAAGTTATTTCGTTCAGGCACTATTTGGAAGGATCAATCTATTAGCTGAAAGGGTGAATAGGTGTGAGGGACGTAGGCCCTTTCGGTAGCTCCCAGGCGATGCCCATGCAGCGTGGACCGATCAGAATAGTTGAGAATCATGAGCATGAGTTCCTGTCCGCGGAGGAGCCCCATGCAACCGGCCGTGCTACTCACCTCGTCGAAGGTGGTCACGGCATCGCGCCGGATACCTGGACCTGCAAGGCTCACAGGCACAGGTTCTCCCGAGTGAATCAGGGTAGATGAACTCGGGGTGGAGTGGTCGGCAGTGACAACAACGAGCAGGTCGTCCCTCTGTTCCACTTCTCTGACCAGTTCGTCCAGTCCCTGATCCAGGCGGCCGATGACCGCCCTTTTCTGATTGGGATCTTTTGTATGGCCTGCCTGGTCCGGCGCCTTGGTATGAACATGTATGAAATCATGTGAACTGTCTGAGAGAGCGATGCGGATACGCTCTCTCAGGTCATCTCCAGGATCTTCTCCATCGGCGACCCTCAAGGGTGTGAGACCCAGTTCCCGGGCAAGTCCCATATACATGGCCCCCGAAGCAATCACCATCCCTTTGAGGCCCCACCGATCATAAAAGGATTCCTGAACGATTCGACGGCCAGCGCGCTGGGTGGCCAGGAAGTTGGCCGGAGGCAGACCTGCTTCGATACGATTACGGTTGACTTTATGGTTTTTCAGCATCGTATGGCAGCGCGACAGATATTTATTCAAAGCATGGGCGGTTCTTTCAGCCTTTTCCGGTTCGGGATTTCCGGCAGTGGGGGTTACCTCGGCCACAGCCATGCCGATCATCATGGGGTCGGAATCAGAGATGTGCGGCGAAACCGCTCCGCTCATCACGAGGATGGCGTCATTAGGGCCTGTCTGGTGCAGACGGAAGCGTATCCCCTGCGATACATGGGGGGTTATGGACGCGAAAAGCTGTTCAATCTCCCCGGGACCCCCCTTGATATCCCGCCTCCCCTGGGCAAGGACCGGAATTCCCTCGTGCCAGACAATCCCTGAAAGGTGAGCCAGGGACAAAACGTCACTATCCTCGAAAGAGATGCCGTCACCGACCGCCTCAAGCAAACCCCGACCGGGAAACGCGTCAGGATCATAGCCAAAGAGGAGGTAATGGGCCGTCTCGCTGGGAAGGCACTGTCCCATCAATGCCGCATGAAACAGGCCGTTGCTCCCCAATTGAGCCAACCGGTCCAGGTTGGGCGTATGGGCCGCCTGCAGAGGCGTACGGTTTCCAAGCGCCTTACAGGATCGATCTCCGAGTCCATCTAAGAGAACGAGTATGATCTTCATGCACAATTCCTCGGGCCCTCTCCTGTCACAGGGACGCAGAAGACGAAACAGGGGCCTCTGTCCCCGGGCGGCACGCATCAAAATATGTCAAACAGGCCTCTATGATCCCCCTGGTCTTCAGCAATCCCTCAGGTTCTTTGATCTCTACGACCCACCATTCACAGCCGATCTCCTGCAGCAGCGCGAGGCGGTCCGCGATCTCTTCCCCGTTTTCGGGCGGGATATGTCCCTGGCCCGGGACCTCTGTATGATAGATATGGGCATTGAAAACCCTATCTGCATGGGGGGTGACAAAGTCCTCGACGGCGTACTGCTGGCTCCTCACCGATTCGCACACATGGGCATGACCGATATCCAGGGTCACCCCTGCCCCACTCAGTCGGATCAGTTTTTCAAAGAGGTTCGGTTTGCTGGTCCATCCCGATGCCAGGTTTTCGAGACACACCGTTACCCTGTGCCCGGCCCCGAACTGGACAAGCCGCCTGAGGTTGTTGAGGGTCGTTTCCCACGAGAGGGGTTCGGTTGAATCAAGGCCCAGCCCGATGTGGATCGAGAGGTATCGTCCTCCCACCTTGGAGACCAGGCGGATTATGCGGCGAAAAACAGCTTCCGCCTTCTTTGCCAATACAGGATCGTCATGGCCCAGATCAATCTGGTAAAAGGGGCAATGATACCGAACTTGGAGGGGAGCCAACATGGCCTGTTCTTTTGCCCACCTGGATTCCTGGAAAGGTGTATCAGGTAACAGTTCAAGGTCAAAGGACCAATCAATGCCCGAAAACTCATGGGCAAGAGCGAAGTCCCTGACTTTGTCTGCCTCGGAGAAAATATTACACATTGCCAATTTTGGTATCATAGAGCTTCAACTTCAGGAACCCAGCACCCGGGCAGCAATCTCCGAATGATTCGGCACCTGTCCTTCCAGATATGTTTCGATGATCTTCTTTGTCAAAGGATATGCGAATTCTTCCAGATATCTTAGAACCTGGCCACCGGCTATGCTCAGACTCCCATCCAGTCTGCAATAGTTCCCCGAAAGGACGCATCCCAATTGCTCCTTTCCTTCCTCCCACTCAAATCCCAAGATATTCCTTACCCGGTTCCCCTCTGAGATGTGGCGAAGGGGAAAGAGCAACCTGATCCCGAATTCCCTTGCCATCTCTTGATAAACTGTCAGAGCTTCGGAAACCTGGTTTATTTTGATAGATCCATCGTGACTCTCCCTCTCCCCTGAGATAATAGGGGCTTTTCCCAAGGTCAGGGCAAGGGGGATGCGAACACTATGCAAATAGAGATGACACCCGATACAGGGAGTGAAGAAGCCCAACTTTGCTATCAGTTCATTTATGAACCGCCCATTTAGTGCCTGCCAAAAGCCGGGAGATCCAAGTACGAGCAGTTGGTGGACCCGAATCTCCGGCAGCCGACTTGAAAGCCGCTCCACCGCTTTCTCAACACTGGACCAT
>JABMQV010000156.1 GCA_013203065.1 Desulfobacteraceae bacterium
CCACAATGTAGGAGTTTTAATCCCAATCTGAAAATTTCGGGGAGGTAGGAGATGAAACCGATCGAGATCTCAAAGGACATCTATTGTCTGGCCGCAGTTGACTGGAATATCAGGGATTTTCATGGGTATTCCACTTACGAAGGAACCACCTATAATGCATACCTTATTTTGGATGATAAGGTCACGCTCATTGATACCGTCAAGAAACAATTTGCAGATGAACTGATTGACGGGATCAGCCAAATAATCGACCCCAAAAAGATTGATTATGTAATCAGCAACCATACAGAGATGGATCATTCAGGCGGGCTCCCGAGGGTCATGCACAAGGTGGGGGAAGACAAACCCCTCTACTGTTCTCAGATGGGACAAAAAAACCTATCAAAACACTATCCCCAAAAATGGAATTACCAGCCGGTCAAGAACGGGGGCGAGTTGAGCCTGGGGAAACGGACCCTTGCGTTTCTGGAGACCCGGATGCTTCACTGGCCCGACAGCATGTTCAGCTACCTAAAAGAGGAAAAAATCCTGTTTTCAAGTGACGCCTTTGGACAACACTACGCGGGTCTTGAGAGGTTTGATGACGAAATCGATGACGCCATCATGCCACATGCCCGGAAATACTTTGCCAATATCCTGCTGCTCTATTCACCACTGATCCTGAAACTGGTAGATAGTGTCACAGAGATGGGGCTGGAGTTGGATATGCTGTGTCCTGACCACGGAATCATCTGGCGAAAAGACCCCGGCAAGATCATAACCAGTTATGTGGAGTGGAGCCAGCAGAAACCCAGAAGAAAGGCCCTCGTCATTTACGACACCATGTGGCACAGCACCGAAAAAATGGCCGGGGCAATGGTCGAGGCCCTCGGGGAAGAAGGGGTCGATGCAAAACCCATGCACCTGAGGTCTTGGCACCGGAGTGACATCATCACCGAAGTCCTTGATGCGGGGGCAATAATTATCGGATCTCCCACATTCAACAACGGGCTTTTCCCCACTGTGAGCGATTTCCTGACCTACATGAAGGGCTTAAAGCCCAAAGACAAGGTGGGGGCCGCCTTTGGCTCCTATGGCTGGAGCGGAGAGGCCGTAAAGCTCATCAACGACCAATTGAATGAAATGAAGTTCAACGTTATTGACCCTGGCCTAAAGGTCCAGTTTGTACCGGACGAGGAGGGTGTTGAGGCCTGCCGGAAACTTGGCAAAAAAATCGCCCAAGCCCTGCCATCTGAATAACCGTCAAAAATAGTCAATAATCATCTCCTTTTATGACTTGGCCTGAACATGACTTTTTGTTCAGGCAAAACTTATGCTTCAGGTAATGGATAAAAACGCGGCCAGACAAAAAAAAGACAAGCTTGTCAAAAATCTTCGGGACACGGGCTCGCTCTTGGTGGCGTTTTCAGGGGGTGTGGACAGCACATTCCTGCTGGCCGTGGCCCATGAAGCCCTTGGTGAAGGGGTGGCTGCAGCCACATCAAACTCCTTTATTCACCCTGCCAGGGAGACGCAGGACGCTCGGGACTTTGCCCGGGAACGGGGCATTCATCATGTTGTGTTTGAATCAAGAGAAATGGATCTGCCTGACTTTGTATCCAATTCCCCGGAACGCTGTTATCACTGCAAGAAACAGATAATCCAGTCCCTTTCTGAAATTGCACAAGAACTGGGGCTGGAGCATACGGCTCACGGGGCCAATGTGGATGACCTGAAAGATTACCGCCCCGGCGCCAGGGCTGCCAGTGAGGCCGGGGTGATAGCCCCGCTAATCGATGTGGGTTTGGGGAAAGATGAAATCCGTTTCCTCTCGAGGGAAATGGGCCTTCCGGCGTGGGACAAACCGCCCATGGCATGTCTTGCCTCGAGGATTCCTTATGGGGAACCTATTACTATAGAAAAATTAAAGATGATCGGTGATGCTGAAGAGCTTCTGGTTGAAAAAGGCTTCCGGCAGTTCAGGGTAAGGCATCACGGATCCGTAGCCAGGATAGAGGTGGAAGGCCCCGAGATACAAAGGATTACTGAACCCGGGCTTAGAAAAAAGCTTGTTGAGAAATTTAGGCAGATTGGCTTTCGTCATATTTCCGTTGACCTGGAAGGCTATATGTCCGGGAGCCTGAATCGAGGCCTGGAGAATGAGAGAGGAAAAGAATAATATGAATAAGTATAAGGTTATTTTGCAGGATGCCCACAAGGGGTATACCCTGGACCAAGATAAGATCTTCACCCCCGAAGAGACGGTTCGAAAATTCAGAGAGAAATTAAAGGCAATGGACCTGGATATCCTTGAAGAGACGGTCAGGATTGATAATGGCCGGCTTGATATCCCCATCTATTTCAGTTTGTGCGGCCGGGACGCTGAGGAGGTGATCGGGACCAAAAAACAGATGGGAAAGGGAGGGACACCCCATCAATCAGAGGCCAGCGCCGTCATGGAACTGGCCGAGAGATTCAGCTTTTTCAGCTTTTGTAAGGACCCAAAGAACTTCTTTGTGGAGGAATATAGAAACCTCAAAGACAGGGTCCTACCCTTTGAGGCCATTGCCCAATCCGTACATGACGACGGTGACGAACTGGACGCAGCCCAGGAGGTCTTTTCACGGCTACCGCTAGGATGGACCTGGGGCTACAACATGACACGGCAAGAGGACGTCCTCATACCATTTGACTGGTTTTTTACCATCAATGAATTTAACGGCCCCTCGGCGGGCAATTGTGTGGAGGAAGCGGTGAGTCAGGGGGTCTGCGAGATAGTGGAAAGACATGTCTCTTCCATCGTCAGCCGAAACAGGCTCAGGACACCTGCCATTGATCTCGGTTCGGTCACGGATCCCCTTGTCCTGGAGATGATCGGTAAATACCGGGATGCGGGGGTGGAACTCTTTATCTCCGATTTTTCGCTCGATACAGGCATCCCCAGTGTTGGGGCCCTTGCCTATGACCCCTCCACTTTTCCTCAAAAGAGCGAAATCGTCTGGACCGCCGGCACCACCCCCGGTCCTCAAAAGGCCCTGAGCCGGGCCCTGACCGAGGTTGCTCAGTTGGCCGGCGATTTCAATACCAGTTCCAACTATGTGGCAAGTGGTCTTCCCAAATTTAATACCCTCAAAGAGGCAGCGTTTGTTACTCAACCGGACAGGGAGGTTGATATCGGGCAACTACCGGATCTATCCAATGACAATATCAGAGTGGAGGTGGAAAATTGCATTTCGGCCCTCTCCCGCATCGACATGGAGGTGATCCTTATCAACGTGATGCACCCCAAACTGGAGATCTCGGCATTTTACACCATAATCCCGGGGGCCCACTTCAGGGAAAGGGCCGCGGGCACCAGTGTCGGCATGTTTTCAGCCAAGCTGATCTCGGAAAATAGTGATCCCCTCTGGGCCATCCAGGAGCTCAAAAAAATGGATACGCTCATGCCCGGAAAATACTTTATCAAATTCTTCCAAGGTGTTGTCCATATCTCCATCCAGGAACCATCCAAGGCCTTGAAATACCTGGAGAAAGCCCTCGACCTGGGACCTAAAGAGGAAGATATCCCCAGTATCTATTCTTACATGGGAGTATGTCTGAAGGACCTCGGGCGATACCAAGACGCCCTCAAGGTCCTGGAGAAAGGGGAAAAATATGATACCGAAAGGACCGATCTCTACAACCTGATGGGCTTCTGCCATTTCAAACTAAAAGAGCACGAAAAGGCCATAGCGTGTTTCCGGAAGGTACTCAAGCTGAATCCCGGTTCTGCCATTGATTATGCCAACATAGCTTCCAATTACAGGGATATGGGGGATAGCAAAAATGCCATCCGCCACTACCGACTGGCCCTGGAATTGGATCCAACCATCGATTTTGCAAGTGAAAACCTGTCGAAGTTAGAACAGGTAGTCCATAGATAAACAGGAACAGCTTTGCTGGTCGGACCATCAGAACGATCTGCCAGGATGCGCTGACGTGTTCTCAATGGAAGAAAAATTGCCATCACAATCAAACGGGAACGTCCAGGAAAATGGGGCTGAGGAACCTCTCTTGGCCAATCGAAAGGCGATAGCAAGAGAGATTACGACCCTCTCCGGTCGTGAAATCCTGGACCGGATCCTGGGACTTGAGAATCCCCTTAAATTTGTTCAGGACATGCCCAGTGGGGACTTTTTCTGGCTTGTTATGAGGGTGGGCAATGACGATTGTCTCCCCCTGCTTGAACTGGCATCAAAAGACCAGTGGACGTATCTCCTGGACCTGGAGATCTGGCAAAAAGACCGCCTGGATATGGAGTACACCTCACGCTGGCTAAAACGCATGCAACAGGCCCAACCAAGGGCTCTTGTCAGGTGGTTGTTCAGCCAGGGGCAGAGTCTCGCGTATTACTATCTATTCAGGAACATCCAGCTGTTCATAAGGGAAGAGCACGAAGAAATTGACATCCCGGTCGGATTCTTTAGCCTTGACGGTGTTTTCTACATAAAGGTTATTGACCCCCGTTACCAGGACACCATCGAGAACATGCTGCGGGAGATGGCCGACGAAGATTCTCTCCGATACCAGGCCCTTCTCCTGGGGCTTGCGGGCCTCCTGCCCGCCGAGGCTGAAGAGGAAATGTATCGGATGAAAAATGTCCGTCTGGCAGAGCATGGCTTTCTCCCCTATGATGAGGCCATTTCGGTTTACGCCTCCTTGGATGTTGCGGCCCTCGGTACTGAGAAGGCAAAGAAGTCATCGGGTGTTTCCGTTGATGATAAAGAGACTCGGGCCATGGTGCCCCTTTCTCCCCTTTATCAAGCCGGCACCGAACATATCCTGGCAATGGCTCTATATGAGATAACGGACCCACTATTCATGGATAGGTTACGCCTTGAGTTCGCCGGCCTGTGCAATCAAGTCCTTTCGGCAGATGGCCTGTTGGCCCGAGAATTTGGGGACCTGATAAATACCTGCCGGAAGGCCGCTGGATATATAAATTTGGCCCTCGAGAGACTTTCAGGTAAGGATGTCTCTTCAGCCCTCGAACTGCTGAAAAGACACTCCCTTCTGTCACTCTTTCGCGTGGGTTTCGGCCTCGGTCTGAAGGTGAAGTGGGAGGCAGAGCGTTGGATAAAGACCAGCTGGTTTGCTGCCAGGGGCCTTGATTACGATTTCTGGGGAGAATATTGGGGGGGCATCCTCTCAGGTATCCTGGAAAAACGACCCCGCTTCTATGTGGGACTTCAGCAGGAGCAGGAGGGGGAAGAATTCAGAGACTTTCAATGGCTCTCCGATCTGGGGGATTGCCTGACGGTCCTGCGGCATTTAATGGTCTTGGACGCTCTCCTGGAACAAATCGCGGGGCAGCATCCAATGGATGAAGACCTGATTCGGTCCACCGAACTGTCGTTTCGGCCTCTCATCTTCAACTTCTGGGCCCGAACTTTGCTAAAACTTGATCCCTCCTTTTCTGGAATCTCTTTATCACAGGCAAAGGCCTTGTTTCGCCAGCTCAGGTCCGGCAAGAAGAGGCCTCCGTACCCGATGGATAGCTTTGAGGACGCCTTTATTCAATTTTTCATGTCCCATGCATCCCGACCTGACAAAGAGGCGGCACCCGTCCTCAAAGAAACCCTATCCCTGATCTGGCAGGAGTTTTGCGAGGAATATGAGCGGGTATCCACCCAAGACCTCAGTGGAAGGTACTCCAAATTCTTCTCCATCACACCACCTTCCTGACCATCCCCCGGTTTGGCCAGACAGAAAAAACCAACCGAACCCTAAGAAAGGTGAACCTGGTTGAGGAGTTCCCTCGGACACTCCGTAAACACTCATATCCCTTTGACAACCAACCAGAACCAATAGTAAAAATTCATGAACAAAATCAGGAGGAATAGGATTTATGGATATACAGGAAATCACCCAAAGGGTCGAGAAAGAAAGCCTGGTTCTCAGACAGATCATGGCAGGAATTGAAAGTGTTATTGTGGGACAGAGGCGCCTGATCGAACGGATGCTGATCGGGCTTCTGTGTGAAGGGCATTTATTGCTTGAAGGTTTGCCCGGCCTGGCAAAGACCACCGCGGTCAAGACCCTGGCTGCCACCATCAAGACAAGCTTTCAGAGGATCCAGTTCACCCCGGACCTTTTGCCTGCCGATATCCTGGGGACCCAATTCTACCGGCCCGACAGGGCCACCTTCGAGATCAAGAAGGGACCCATCTTTCACAACATCATTTTGGCCGATGAGATCAACCGGGCTCCGGCTAAGGTCCAGAGCGCCCTGCTGGAGGCCATGCAGGAACGACAGATTACCATTGGCGAAACCACCTTTCCACTGGCCCGTCCCTTTCTGGTGCTTGCCACTCAGAATCCCATCGAACAGGAGGGAACCTACCCCCTTCCAGAGGCCCAGATCGACAGTTTTATGATTAAAATCAGGGTGTATTATCCATCGGCAGAG
>JABMQV010000157.1 GCA_013203065.1 Desulfobacteraceae bacterium
ACAAGAAAGAACCACCGTCTACTTACAAACCGTTCGCTGCACTTGAGGCCTTGCTGAAGGATAAAAAATAGGGAAACCTCAAGAATTACATTTCAAGTAAGTAAAAACCCTGGCAAAGGCTAAATAGAAAATATTAGACGGGATCATCGACGGGTGTCAGGCTGGGGTCATTGGCTGCAGGTGTCAGGTTGCAGGTTCCAAGTTTCAGGTTCCAGATTTCAGGATACTGATTACTGACTACCGACCACTTAATCTTGGTTCCGGCCGAAAGGCCTGCATTGGGGCGAAAGGAAAAACAAAAGGAGGGCAAGATGAGTGAGACCAGAAAAATTCTCAAGGTGATAAAGAGTAAACCCACCATTGAGGGGGCCGGTGTTCATCTCAAAAGGGTTTTTGGGTTCAGCGAGGTCCCAACGTTTGACCCTTTCCTGCTTCTTGATGATTTCCGTTCAGATAATCCTGAGGATTATATTAAGGGGTTCCCCTGGCACCCGCATCGAGGTATCGAGACGATCACCTACGTGCTGGATGGAGAGGTGGAACATGGTGATAGCATGGGAAACAAGGGAGTCATATCCTCTGGCGATGTCCAATGGATGACTGCTGGGAGTGGAATTATTCACCAGGAAATGCCAAAGGGAGATGAAAAAGGTCTAATGGGTGGTTTTCAGCTTTGGGCGAATTTACCGGCATCCCAGAAAATGATGGCGCCTCGATATCAGGATGTGAAAAACGAGGAAATTCCAGAAGTTATGACGGAAACTGGCGTGAAGATAAGAGTTGTCTGCGGACGGGTCAATGGCAGTCAGGGGCCCGTCCGCGATATTGTGATAGACCCCGAATATCTCGATGTTACGGTTCCGGCTCAATCGGAGTTTATCCACTCGACAAAGAGGGGGCGGACCGTATTCGTCTATGTGATTGGGGGACGCGGTTATTTCTGCCGGGAGAAGAACCCGTTCGGCTATGACATCCGAGGGAACCAGTATTTTGACATGCAACGAGATCCATCCATTGACAATGAGACCCTTGTGCTATTTGAAGATGGTGATCAAATAATGGTCACAACTGAGACCGACCCAGTTAGATATCTGCTTATATCCGGCAACCCGATCGGGGAGCCCGTAGCCTGGCGGGGACCAATTGTCATGAATAGCCAGGAAGAACTAAGTATTGCTTTTGATGAGTATCAAAAAGGTACATTTATTAAGCATAAATGAACATGAAATATTGCTCGAAAAATGTCCAAACTCACTTTTTTGCCTAATGTTTTTGCGGCCGAACACGTGTGGCCGGCCGAAGCGATTAATGCTTTATTCATGATGTATCACGTTAAGTTCACTTCAAAATATGAAGGAGAGAAAGATGATTACGGCATTTGTTCAGTTCACGCTCCCGGTACCTTTGAGCCGAGATAAGGCACAGGAAATTTTTTTGAGTACTGCTCCAAAATATCGGGGTGTTCGCGGACTGATTCGAAAGTATTATCTTCTCTCAGAGAGTGGAACAGAGGCGGGAGGGGTGTATTTGTGGGAATCCAGAGAGAACGCAGAACAATTCTATAACGATGAATGGAAGAAACACATTTTAGAAAGGTATGGCACAGAACCATCTGTCACATACTTCGAGAGCCCGGTTGTCGTTGATAATTTAGCTGGTCAAACTATCAAAGACGAGTGACACTCTCCAATATCAACAACTATCTAACTGGTGATCCGCCTGATAGGATGATGTGTCCGAAGGACAATTTCGTGGTTCGTATTTCGATTTCTTGACCGAAAAAACAGAGTTTTTGGTCAAACACTATTTATGCTAGGTGTACGTAAGGTAAGAAACCATATCCGACACAGGCAAGACCCGGTTGATGACGCATCATCTTATGGGTTTAGAATTGGCTGTATGCTGTGGTTAAATGTTTTTTGTCTTCTTCTGATAATCGGATGCACCGATACCAATGGCGCCACTAATCACAAAAAAGGCTCATTTATGAAAGATAATTCTGGAAAACTTGAAAAGGCCACCTTCGCCGGTGGTTGTTTCTGGTGTATGGAACATCCATTTGAAAAGCTGGATGGGGTAGTGCAGGTGGTCAGCGGCTATACCGGCGGGAATAAAGAAAACCCCACCTACTCAGAGGTATCATCCGGCACAACGGGTCATATTGAGGCTGTTCAAATCACCTTTGATTCTAATAAAATCAGTTATACAGAACTTCTTAATATTTTCTGGAGACAGATCAATCCCACTGATGCAGGGGGCTCTTTTGTAGATCGGGGTCCGCAGTATCGGTCTGCAATTTTTTACCATGATAAAAATCAAAAGCTCTTGGCAGAAAAATCTGAGATGGCTCTTGAAAAATCGGGGCGGTATGATAGACCTATTGCCACTGAAGTAATTAAATTTTCTAGGTTCTGGGAAGCAGAGGAATACCACCAAGGCTACTACAAGCTACACCCCATAGAATATAAATCATATAGAGCTGGATCAGGTCGCGACCAGTATCTCAAGAAAATACGGGGGAAAGATCTCAATAAAGAATCTAAGTATCAGAAACCTCCCCATAAAGAACTAAAAAACAGGTTGAGTCCCCTCCAATACCAGGTAACTCAAAAAGACGGTACTGAAAAACCGTTCGGCAATGAATATTGGGACAATAAACAAGAAGGAATTTATGTTGATATTGTGTCAGGGGAACCCCTTTTTACCTCTCTTGATAAATATGATTCAAAGACGGGATGGCCAAGTTTTAAAAGACCGATAAGACGAGACGCGGTGGTAGAAAAAGAAGACAAGAGTCTATTTATAAAAAGAACCGAAGTAAGAAGCAGATATGGAGACTCTCATCTTGGTCACGTGTTTGATGATGGGCCGTCCCCAACTGGATTAAGATATTGCATCAATTCAGCAGCCCTTAGATTTATTCCGAGAGAAAAGCTGAAAGAAGAAGGATACGGAGAATATGAAAAAACTTTCAAATAGGTTTGTGACTGAAGTGGAGTGAATTTTTTCATTATCCCGGATAGGAGGCTATAAATGGAAGGGTGGAGCGAAGAAGAGATTAGGAAAAGGGATTTAACGGCACCTTGTGGGTTAGACTGCTTTAACTGTGAGATCTACGAAGACAATTTGACAAGCGATCTCGCAGAAGTGATTCATGTGAAACTCGGAGTCCCCAAGGATGAAATCGCTTGCAGGGGTTGCCGCCAACAGGATGGGAAGCATTACCATCTCCCGCCGGATGGATGTGCAACATTAGATTGTGTGAAAACCAAGGGCGTGGCGTTTTGTTGTGATTGTGATGATTTCCCTTGTGTTTTTCTGGCACCAACGGCTGACAACGCCGCCAGATATCCTCATAACATGAAACTCTACAATCTCTGCCGAATCAAGAAGGTCGGGCTTCAATCCTGGATCGAAAGAGAGGCTGGTCACATCCGGAAAAAATATTTCACAGGAAAATTTGTTGTGGGAAGAGGACAGGCAGAAGATTGATTCAAAAATGGGAACCAACGAAAATCCGGATCTCACCATTGAGACTCCCTTTGAAGTATGGATGGACATAATGACCGGCAAGGCTGATGGTCAGCAGATGTTCATGGAGCGGCAATACAAGGTAAATGGTGATATATCATTAATCATACAATTGTTTCAGAGATAAGGTCGCCACCGATGCCCGCGCAACAAGTCAGTCCACCAGATCTCTCCTTTCAACTCAAAGACGATGTCTATGATCTATTGGAGGAGGCGAATCGAGCCCTCGGACGTCTGGATGGTGTCACTACTGTCATCCAAGTGACTTCTGACCCACCCCGCATGGCAGTTATAATCAACAAAAAGAACCTGACACACGAGTATATAGCAAAGAGCAAGGTGTTTGGTGTAATTGTTCTTGAAGAATCAGCTCCCATGAGTTTTTTTGGCCCATTTGGATTCAGATCCGGAAGAGATTTCGATAAATTTAACAAGGTTACGTTCAAAAAGGGTTTGACCGGATGTCCGATTATAGAAGAACATGCCCTTTCGACATTGGAGGCAGAGGTATTTGAGCAAATTGATCTGGGGACTCATACAATCTTTATCGGAAATGTCGTTAATTCTGAAGTTTTGAAGCCGGGGCGACCTCTCACGTATCGTTTTTATCATGAGGAACTGAAGGGTAAATCACCTCCGAATGCCCCCACGTACACACCAAATAAGTAAAGACAGGGGCCTAGCCTCGGACCCATAAGGGACTACGCCCCGGATACTGGGGGAGGATTCTTTATTTTATGAACATTGCAGTGGCCATATTCGGCTCGATTGCTGGATTGTCGGTAGTCTCCATCCTGATTAAGCGCCCTTGGACGATCCTGGTGGCGCGTCGTCACAATCCTCCAGAAGTGTGGTCGACTGATCTATTTCTTGAGACAAATATGGTGATCACAGCGGGGTGGGCGTTTCTCTTTGCCCTGGCGGCCGTACTGTCTGCGTTCGTTCCACTGTGGCTCAACTTGATCTTTGGGGCTTCTTGTTTCTTCCTGGGCCGCCTCTCGCCCCGGTTTGGGTCATGGTATTCGTCAAAACGCCTTAAGGCCATGGGGCTTGTCGATCCGGAGTGAACTCTAGCTGGTTCGTCGCTGTTGCCCATACTTGAAAGGCAACTTCCCAATGGGTCCAGGGGGATAGCAGGGGTGTTTTGGAGTGGGGTTCGGTCGTTTGTTGGCCGAACACCACGGTACCCGAGTTTATTGAGAACTTAGCCTGAAAGAACCGAAATGTTTGAGAAGATCGCAAGAAATGAACCGATCCGGGAAGTCAAAACTGTTCCACTCGACGAGGAGGGTTTTGTGCGTGGTTTACGTTTCTTGTGTGATCGTGATCCAGACCTTGCACAGATTGTGGCGAACCTGGGTCCACCACCCGCGCGGGAGCGGGAGCCTGGTTTTCCAACGCTTATCCACATTATCCTGGAACAGCAAGTTTCCCTGGCATCTGCCAAGGCAGCGTATGATCGTCTCTTGAAAGCAGTATCGCCTCTTACCCCGGAGCAGTTCCTTAGATTGGATAATGCTACCCTGAAG
>JABMQV010000158.1 GCA_013203065.1 Desulfobacteraceae bacterium
ACATTGTTCATCGAGGCATAGAGCATCGTGTTATTCCTCAAGGCCACGTAAAGCTTATGTTGTTTGAGCCTGAAGGTATTTCACACACGGGGAAGGTGAAGGCAGAAATCACAAAAGATCGTTTTGATCGACTTGATTTATAGAGGAATGCTTATTCCAGTTCGCTCTGTTGGCAAGCCCTATCAATTTATTTGTGTCCCGGGCAATCTTAGTAAAGATCCGGGCCCAGAGGACCAGGATTTCTATTTTGAATTAAGAGGATGATGTAAACAGCTATAAGGAGGTTTTTTATGAAATGTCCACATTGCGGAAAGTCCTCAGACAAAGTGGTCGATTCAAGGCCAGCAGCAGAAGAAATTGCTATCAGGCGTCGTCGAGAATGTCTATCTTGTGGAGACAGGTTCACGACGTTTGAATCCACAGAAAATCAGATGCTCTCTTTTTTGATAAAGAAAAACATCCCACGTGAAGCAAGAATAAACAACACTAACACATCAGTAATGTTTTTGTTGACGGTTTTGAACGCCCTGGAGGAAGGTGTTGAATCGCTCATCAAGAATGTGAACAGAACTGAGAAAGCCAGAGCAAAGGTAATTGGAAAATCTAAACGTGGGACCCAGGCGGAGGCCCGAGGCAAGAAAAGGGCGCGTGTGAAGAGCCCTCCCGTAGCCAAACCAATAAGGCTGACGGATACAGCACAGGTACTCAAGGTTATAAAGAGACATAAGAGGGGGATTGATCTCAAAAAATTGAGAGCCAGCACAGGCTTTCATGACGATAAAATCAGGGGTATTGTCTTCAGGGCATGTAAGATGGGCAAGATCAAGAGGATAAGTAGAGGTCTCTATATTTCAGCATAAAGGGGTCAAAACAACTCCCACAATCTCTTCTTGTCATGGGCGATTTCAGTACCGCCCGAAAAAACAACCCGCCCCACCTTGATGATAAAGATCCGGTTCACAATGCTGCTTGTGGCATCGATATTTTGCTCCACCGCCATTATACTCGTCTTTAGGCGGCTGTTAATTTCCCTTATTGTCTCCATGACGTTTTTGACTATCACCGGGGCCAAACCGATGGAAGGTTCGTCAAGGAGAAGCATTCTTGGGCTTTGCATCAGAATAAGGCCCAGGCTGAGCATACGTTGTTCGCCCCCGCTCAACGTCCCGGCCTTCTGGCCGGCACGGCTTTTGAGAATCGGAAAGAGTTCGAACACCTGTTCCATGGATACGTTGGACTTTTTTTTGCCAAGGGCGTAGTCTCCCAGCTGAAGGTTCTCGATTACACTCAGGTCGGGGAAAAGTCCCTGCCCCTGAGGCATGTAAGACAGGCCGTCCCTCACGTTCTGTTCTGTTCCCCGCCCCGTTATATCGTTCCCGCCATAGACGACTTTCCCACTCCAGGGAGGCAGCAGGCCAAACAGACTCTTGAGCAAAGTGGTTTTTCCCGCACCGTTGTGTCCGATCACCCCAACGATCTCCCCTTCTCCCACGTCCAGGGAAATCTCGCGTAAGGTCCTCTTTTTTTTATAACCAACGACCAGTTCTTTGACTTCCAGCAACATGATTATGACCCAAAATAGATTTCAGCGAGTTCAGGGGCGTTCATGATTTCCTCTGGAGATCCCTGGGCAAGAAGTTTGCCCTGATTCATAAAAACGACCTCGTCGACAATTGCCCGTATTACATCCATGTTGTGTTCAACAATGCAAACCGTTTTTCCGTATCGAACAAGTTCCTTGATCAGCGGATAGAGGCTCTCCATAAAAACAGGGTCCAGCCCCGAGGCGGGTTCATCCAGGAGCATGAGCTGTGCCTCGGTAGCCAAAAGCCTTGCAAAACTCAAGAGTTTCTGTTCCGCAAAAGAGAGATCCTCTGCAAGTTCGTGGGCTTTGTCCTCCAGACCAACAAACCGCAAATAGGCCTCGGCTTTCTCTCGGTTTGCCGTTTCCTCTTTCTTGACCCTTCTGAATCGAAAAAAGGCTCCCCAGATCCGCTCCCCCATTTGCTTGGGGCAGGCAACCAGAACATTATCCAGGAGCGTCATCCCATTAAACAATCTCAGGTTCTGAAAGGACCGACCTATGCCAATACGCGGTGTCTGGTGGGCAGACAGTTTTGTGATATCTCTGTTCTCAAAGCGTATGGAACCTCTCTCAGAGGGATGAAGACCCGTAATCATATTAAAGAGAGTGGTTTTTCCCGCCCCGTTTGGTCCTATGAGACCGGTGATCTTGCCTGCTTCCAGCGAGAGGGTGCAGCCCGAGACCGCATGGATGCCACCAAAACTCCTTGAGACGCCCACCAGTTCCAATAGTGGACCCTTGGTCGCCGCCCCCTTCTTTTTTGCTGCGGTTTCAAAGACCTCTCCGCTCTCAAAAATCCCAAGAGACCGTTGAACCACCGCCTCTCCTTCATCTGAATCCTTTTTGCCTCTTGCTTTTTTACGGCTGGCATCACCCAATATTCCCTGTGGTCTAAAACACATAAAAAGGACCAGAATGAGGCCGTAGGCCATCTGTCGGGTAAAGCCCACAATTGTAGGCGAAATGGCCAAGAAGCGGAGTCCCTCTATGATCGAGACCAATAGGGCAGCCCCAACCACCGGACCCCAGAGATTTGCCGCCCCCCCGATAATGACCACGGCAAAGATAAAGATGGTGTCTGTCAACGTAAAATAATGGGGGCTGATGTAGGTCGTATAGTGGGCAAGCAGGCCGCCGGCCACCGCGGCAAGGGCTCCACCGATGATAAAGACCCTTATCTTGAATGACGCGATGTTTTTCCCCAGGGCCTGGGCCGCCACTTCGTCCTCCCTGAGTGCCTTGAGGGTCCTCCCAAATGGAGAAGTGACAATCCTCCAACTGATAAGGACGCAGATGAGCCCAAAGATGATCATCAAGGGAAGAAATTGGGCAGGGGTGGAGATTTCCAAACCAAAAAACCTTGGCCTGGGTATACCGGAAAGACCAGCCGCTCCCCTGGTGAGGTCGAGCCAGTTCATCATGACGGTATAGATGATCATGAGAAGGGCAAGGGTGGTGACGATGAGGTATTCATCGCGGACACGAAGGGCCGGAAGGGCAACCAGCAGACCAACCACACCGGCGACCCCCATCCCCGCCACAATGCCGATCAGAAAATTTGCACCAAAATGGATCCCAACAAGGGCAGCCGTATAAGCCCCGATCCCAAAAAAGGCGGCATGGCACATGGCTATCAGCCCGGCGTACCCCAGGATAAGGTTAAAGGATACCCCCAGGATGCTGTAAATACAGATCATGATGAGGATGTGTATGATGTAATCCATAGTAATTGATCCGTCTTAAATCTTACCGCGGTAAACGCTAAAGCCAAAGAGGCCGTTTGGTCTTGCTATCAGCACAAACAAAAGGATGACAAAGGCTATCCCGAGCTGCCATTGAGAGGGGATTTTCCATATACCGATGCTCTCGGCAAATCCGATGATAAACCCTGCCAGGGCCGCCCCCGGCATGCTGCCCACACCTCCGATGATCACCGGAATAAAGGCATAGAGGATTGCCCAGGTGCCAAGCTCCGGGGTGGCACCCCTTTCCAATGTCACCAGAATGGCCGCCGATCCAACAAGAATGGCCCCAAGTATATGGACCATCAAATAAACCTTGTTGATGTTGATGCCTATCACCTTGGCCATCTCCGCGTTGCTGATGACGGCACGGATGGCCTTTCCCTGCCTGGTTTTCTTTAGGAACAGCATCAGGCCCACTATCAGGATCACTGCCGAAAAAAACATGGTCAAATGAAGGGTCGTAAAACCCACATTCCCGAACTTGATAACCTTTATGGGAATGCCGCTGATCACCTTGACATCGGTTCCAAATAACATGGCAATCAGGTTTTCAAAAAAGATGAGACTCCCCAGCGAGGCGATAAAAATTACCAGGGTCGTTGCGTGAGCCTTTCGGAGTCCCTGATAGAGGACCCCCTCAATGGCAAGGCCAAAAAGCATGGCAGCCAGGATACCACCTGCCGAGGAAATGATGAGACCGGCTCCGGATACGTTGATGATATAGGTAAAATAGGCTGCGACAATAAAGGTGACACCATGTGCAAAGTGAAATGTCCGAGTGGCCGCGAAGATAAGTCCCCAGCTTACCCCCAGGAGGGCATAGATGCTGCCGGTCCAAATTCCGTTTAAAGAGAGTTGGACAAAAAGATCCATTTCAAAGCTCCATTTTTCGAATCTGCCCGGTTGATCTTCCCTCAACCTCTGGGGGGCGTAAATCTCAGCGCCCCCCAGGCTTCAGGCTAGTCCACGTCCACATACTTAACAAAGGTCTTTTTTCCATCTACAATCTTAAAAAGAGCAGTCGGTTTGATACAGGTATGTTCCACCGTATCAAAGACCACATCCCCGCCATAAATGCTGGGGAAGCTTTTTATCTCGACCAACTTCTTTAGCAATCGGTCGCCTTTCCAATAATCGCCGCCTTCCGCCTTTGCGGCCTTTATCAACTTGGCAAGGATGTAAGTGCCCTCATAATAATTGGCTGCATATTTCTCAGGATTTTCACCATATTTCTTTTTATAATTCTCTACGAATTTCTCCGTCCATTCCTCCCCCCCCTCTGGCATAAAGGCATCTTGGACAAACTCATACCCTTCTGCGGTTTTCCCGGCTATCTTGTGGGCATCGGGGCTGTATTCGACCCCTAGAATCGGCTTGGTAAAGCCCATTTCCCTGGCCTGTTTTACCACAATCCCCCAATCTTTCCCCCAGGCCCATATGGCCAGAAAATCCGGGTTGGCTGCTATGACCTTGGAGAGGTAAGACTTATAATCCGTAGCCCCCACAGGAAATGCCTCGGTTGCCACGATTTCTCCCCCCATTTTCTTCCACCTTGGAGCGATATAATCTTGGGTTCCAATCCCGGCATCATCGTTCCAGTACATGACGGCCATCCTTTTTAAACCCAGCTCTTTAGCCCTGGACAATACGCCGCCGCCCTGCATCATTGCCAACATCCGGTTGTTAAACAGATAAGGCTGTTTTACCAGCCGCGGGCTTACGCCCCCCCCGTTGAGCAGGAGGACCTTTTTTTCCTTGGCAATGGGTACGATAGAGAGGGTCGGGGTGCTGTAGGAACTAAAGGAAAAGGGGACTTTGTCTATACTCACAAGCTTGTTAAAGCCGCTCACGGCTGCCGGGCCCTTTCCGCTTTCGTGGTCCTCGACGATCAGTTTGAATTTGACCCCGTCAATGCCTCCCTTTGAGTTGATCTCATCCATCGCAAGGAGGATGCCCTGACTCATCACCTTGCCATACCATGCCCCGGAACCGGTCATCGCAAGGATTGCACCGACCTTGTATTCCTTTGGATCACCCCCAATGGCAGGGGACATACCCCCGAGCACAAAACACAAAACCAAAAAACACAAAAAAATCAATTTTTTCATA
>JABMQV010000016.1 GCA_013203065.1 Desulfobacteraceae bacterium
GAGCATTTTTTTGACGGGTACAAGGTCAACCGTGCCTATGCCATGGAGGCCCTAAAGGCTGCCGAGGAAGCTGGCGCGGATGCCATTGTCCTTTGCGACACCAACGGCGGAAGTATGCCCCTGGAGATTCAGGGGATTGTGGAAACGGTGACACCCCTTCTGGAAGTCCCCATAGGGATTCACGCCCACAACGACTGCGGGCTCGCCCTGGCCAATTCTTTGGCGGCAGTCCAGGCAGGGGCTCAAATGGTACAGGGCACAATCAATGGATATGGAGAGCGGTGTGGAAACGTGGACCTGATTTCCGTTATTGGAAACCTCCAGTTGAAAATGGAGTATCCTTGCGTTGCCGAGCAAAGCCTCCAACAACTCACCGAGCTTTCCCGCTACGTGAGCGAGGTTGCCAATGTGCCTCCACTGAATCAGCGCCCCTTTGTGGGGAAGAGCGCCTTTGCCCACAAGGGAGGGGTTCATGTGAGCGCTATCCAGAAAAATCCGGCAGCCTATGAACACATGGAACCGGAACAGGTGGGCAATCGGAGAAGGGTTTTGGTTTCGGATCTTTCAGGCAAGAGCAATATTGAGTATAAGGCCAGAGAAATGAAGATAAAATTGGGGGGCAACGGCTATGACAGCCGGAGGATTGTTGGTGAAATCAAGAAACTGGAGGATCAGGGCTACCAATTTGATGCTGCGGAAGGGTCTCTGGAACTCTTGATAAAGAAGATAACCGGTCAATTCCGGGAGTCCTTTGCCCTTGAGTCATTCCGGGTGACGACTGAGAAGAATCGTTCAGGCCCGAGCACCTGCCAGGCCACGATCAAGATCTCCGTCGGCAAAGAGAATGAGATCACCGCGGCCGAAGGCGATGGACCGGTGAATGCCCTGGACAACGCCTTGAGGAAGGCGTTGACCAAGTTTTTCCCTCAGATTGGGGAGATGGGTCTGGTCGATTTTAAGGTGCGGGTCATCGATGGCGGAGGTGGAACCGCAGCAAAGGTCAGGGTTCAGATCGAGTCCAGGGATGCCACTGAGATCTGGTCCACGATCGGCGTGTCAGAGAATATCATCGAGGCAAGCTGGCAGGCCCTCGTGGATAGCTTTCATTATAAGCTTTCCAAAGAAATAACCAGGGGTAACTGATGAGCATAGACAAAACTTCCAACATGGAGGAAACCTCCGCAGATTCCCAAAACCACAGGAATCTGCGGAGGGTCCTTATGACGCCGTGCGGAATCGGGAATTGACAACGGGGGTGCACGTACCCTCCAATCAAAAAGAAACTATCAAGCTGCCCATATATTGCAGCACCGTCATAAGGAGATTATTCAATGGAAGATAAAGTGATTATATTTGACACCACGCTCAGGGATGGCGAACAGTCCCCGGGCGCCAGCATGAATATTGCGGAAAAGCTGCGCCTTGCCACACAGTTGGAGAGATTGGGGGTAGATGTTATGGAGGCAGGTTTCCCTGCCTCATCACCGGGGGACTTTGAATCGGTCCAATCAATCGCGCGGAAGATCCGTAATGTTCAGGTCGCCGCCCTTGCCAGGACATCCAAAGAGGATATTGAAAGGGCATGGGAGGCTGTTCGGGAGGCAGCCAACCCAAGGATCCACACCTTTATCGCCACTTCTGATATCCACCTGAAACACAAACTGAACATGGACCGTGAGCAGGTGATTCGGGAAGCGGTTGAGGCGGTAAGATACGCAAAGGGGTTTACGGATAATGTGGAGTTCTCAACAGAGGACGGTACCAGATCCGACAGAGACTATCTCTGCAGGATATTCGAGGCGGTGATCGAGGCCGGCGCCACCACGGTTAACCTTCCGGATACGGTCGGATATGCCGTCCCCGAGGAGTACGCCCAACTCATTACCTACGTGAGGGAGCATACCCCGAATATCCACAAGGCCGTGATGAGCGTCCACTGCCACAATGATCTGGGCCTGGCCACTGCCAACACCCTGGCAGGGATTGGGGCCGGAGCCCGGCAGGCAGAGGTTACCATGAACGGCATCGGCGAACGGGCCGGCAATACCTCGCTTGAAGAGGTTGTAATGGCCCTTTACACCCGGAGAGATCTGATAAAGCTGACCACCTCGATTACCGCAAATCTGATACACCCTACCAGCAGACTCACCTCCCTGATCACCGGCATCGTCGTTCAGCCGAATAAGGCGGTCGTGGGGGCGAATGCCTTTGCCCATGAGGCAGGAATCCATCAGGACGGGGTCCTAAAAAATCCAATGACCTATGAGATTATGGCGCCTGAAACCGTGGGCCTTTCAAGTAACCGCCTGGTGCTCGGCAAACATTCGGGCAGACATGCCTTTAGAACCAGACTGGCCCAGATGGGTTATGAGCTCTCAGACGAGGGATTGAACGATCTTTTCCAAAAATTCAAGGAATTGGCGGATAAGAGAAAGGAAATCCATGAAGAGGATATAGAAGCCCTGGTAGCCGAGGAAATCCTGCGTGTTCCAGATGTGTATGAACTGGCTTATCTCAACGTGGTGAGCGGCACGGTTGCGGTTCCAACGGCAACGGTCAAACTCAAGGTCAGGGGGAAGGAGACCCAGAACGCCGGGTTTGGCGTGGGACCTATTGATGCTGCGTTTAATACGATCGCCAAGATGACGGGAAGCAACTCAAAACTGATGCGTTTTTCTGTCAACGCCATCACCGGAGGCATGGATGCCCAGGGGGAGGTGACGGTTCGGCTTCAGGACAATGGCCTTGTAGCCTTGGGCAAGGGCGCTGATCCGGATATTATCACCGCCAGTGCCAAGGCATACGTTAACGGGTTGAACCGTCTCGAATATATGAAGAAAAATCCAAAGCTGTCTCCGAGTGAGGGCCTCCGTTAGGAACGGGACCAGCGGGGGGGGAGTCAGGTCCACACCCTTCACAGGCCTACCTCGGTACTGTCAGGCCTGCCAGGCGTGTAGATCTCATAATAGTAAGGAACATAATCATCAATGAGGATCGAAAACCATGCCCATGCCCATGACCATAACCGAAAAAATCCTGGCAGCACATGCAGGGAGGGAGACCGTAAGTCCCGGTGAACTGATTCAGGTTGAAGTGGACCTGGCCTTGGCCAATGACATAACAGCCCCCCCGGCCATCAAAGTATTTCACGAACTTGGGGCGCTGGAGGTCTTCGACAATGAAAAAATTGCCATAGTCCCTGATCATTTTGTGCCCAACAAGGACATCGAGACCGCCCA
>JABMQV010000159.1 GCA_013203065.1 Desulfobacteraceae bacterium
AGATCATACATGACGATCCGGCTGCGGGCCATGCCCAGGAAGTAGCTCTCACTGGTCACCGATGCGATCACCAGCTCTAGGGTGCCGTCGTTGTCAATATCACCCACTTTATAGCCCACGGCCGCACCGGATAGCTTCTGGGAGGTCCACCGGCTGATCAGGGAGACACCGTCCCAGGTCATGAAATGGATCTTCCCGCTGGAAAACCAGCGCATATCCGACAACCGCAGGGTCTTGGAACGGTTCTGACAAATGACCACCTCCTGCCGGCCATCCTTGTTCAGATCAGTCAAGAAAATGGGGGATGGAATAAAAATGCGCCTGCCGGTGTCCACCATCTGTTGATCCCCCGTGCCAGGCTGTTCCATATCCTCCATAAAGGCCAGGCTGCCGCCAAAATAATCCCCGCTTTTCCAGAGCTGCTCCCCTTTCTTGTCGTACACGCACAGGTATTCGGCAGGATTCAGAAGGGTCGTTAAAATGTCCCCATTTCCGCCAAAATCGGCCTTGACAAAATTAAACACATTGCCCGCACGCGGGAGCTTCACGGTCCCTATTGATAAAAACCCGCTGCCCTTTCGCTTCAATACATGGACGTCTCCCACATATTGCCCGGCGGGCTCCCGGCCCTGCCCCACCAGGGTCTTCCCCTTTCCCGGTAAATCCACGACCCGTATCAGCCATCTCAGCCAGCCTGTATTCTTCTTGAGTTTCTGCCCATCCCATTCAAAAACCGCAGAGGAGACATCTCTGTTACCCAGGCTGCTCACATAGATCTCTGCCCGGCCATTACCATTCAGGTCCGCGACACTCACATAGATAAAGGTTGGGGACCAGCCCCCCTTCACAGACGTGAACTGAAAAAAAGTGCCTTTTCTCCACTTATAGACATACACGGTATCCTTATCAATGAATACCATATCATTCTTGCCATCCCCATCCACGTCCCCAATATCCAGGCCCGCAATTTCCATCTTGAGACGCTGGACATAGCTCGGCTTCGAACCGCCCTCCCCCTCTCCCTCCGTACTCACGAGAGCCCCCTCTTCGGCCTTGGCGGGTTCAGCCGCCCGGGCGGGTTCCCTCACCTTCCTGCCCATGATCCTGGCGTTTATGTCCTCAGCGAATTGATTGATGGTGGGGATCACGCCATCCATACCCTTAGATTGATCAAAGGCGGTCACAAGGGCATCTGACTTGGACACATCCAGGATCTTGGCATCCATACTTACGCTCTGGCCAAACACGGTGAGGCTGCCCAATATGACATAGTCCACTCCGAGACGCTTTCCGATCTCAAGGGCCTTCTCCCTGTCAAGCGGCCCGGGGAAATCCGCCACGATTTTCTTGACCTTTCCCTTTTCAATGACCTCCACCTTCCCCTTCCAGGCCAGTCTCGAGCTGAGCATATCCATGATACCCTCCTGGAGGAAGGTGAGATCGCGGTCGGCATTCATTGTGAAGGGAAGAATGGCGAGGGTCTTGGGTTTCTTGGCCAGAGAAGTCCCTGCCTGGACCAAGGCAAGGCCAACCAGCAAGATCGATAAAAGGATCGTTCCTCTTTTTCTCATGACTATCCTTCTCAGGTTTGCTTCTTTGAGAGTTCCGGAATCGTATAACACCACGCCGGTAAGGGAGTCAATATCAATATGAAAGGGCCGACTACCCCCTCAGTGTGCTATAAAACTGTCCTGACCGATCTGTCTTGTCCCCTACCTTGGCCCCGCATTGCTGACAGCGGTATTCATATTTGTCACCTTCGGGCAAAATCAGTAGCAGGAACTTGCGCACCGGCATTGCCTGACGACATTCCGGGCAGTAGAGTTCCACGGCCTCCAGTTCCTCAAAATCTGCCCTTTGTTTCGGGGCCACCCCCTGGGGAGGGTTTGGGCCAAAATCAAAAGTCCTGTTTCTCATGGGTTCAACCTATGGATTTGTTATGGAAGTTGTGATAACCTAATTTTATTCTGTGGCAGATTGGTCCCCTTATAATAGTAATCCAAATCCCCAAAGGCAAGGGTTTTTGAAAAGGAGGCTATGATGAAAGTAAAACACATTGATCACATAGGCGTTGCCGTTAAGAGCATTGAACAGGCCGGCAAGTTCTACACGGAGATGCTGGGGCTTGGTATTGAAGAGGTTGAAAACGTGATTGAGCAGAAGGTAAACGTGGCCTTTATCCCCATTACCGACAGCGAGGTGGAGTTGCTCGAATCCACTGACCCGGATGGCCCGGTCGCTAAATACATAGACTCACGTGGGGAGGGTGTCCAGCACATCGCCTTCCGCGTGGAAAACATTGAGGAGGCCCTTGAGGAACTGAAAACAAAAGGGGTCCGGCTTATCGATCAGGCCCCTCGAAAGGGGGCAGGGGGGGCAAAAATCGCCTTTATCCATCCAAAGGAGACAAACGGGGTTCTGGTAGAAATCTGCGAAAGATAGAGGCGGAGACCAAGACCCGGTGTGAGGATGAGACTTCAACAATGAAAATCACCTATATATATCCCCCACTTTTCAAAGGCTTTTACCCCATGGCAACCCGTATGATTACAGAGAATCTGTTGCGGGACAAAAACCTTTCCGTGGATTTCAGCGATATTCCCATCAGGACTTATGCCTCCAACATCCACCAGGAAATTTTTGACAGAATCATCTCGAAGGCTGCTTCCACCCTCTCTCCCAATGCGGTGGCCTTCCTGGAGCAGAAATACCTCCTATATAATCTCTTTTATGTATTCATGGCGCACGGCTATTATGACCCCTATCTCTTGGAGGATTTTGATACCAGATATGTGGTTGTCACGGTCATAAATTTCTGTGACCTCCTTATGGTAAGGCACCTGTTGAATACAAAAAAAAAGGTCATCATCGGAGGGCCGCTCATTACCATTGGGTTGTCACCCGCATTTATACGGCAATTCCTATGCAATATGGGCGTGCATCAATCAAAACTGAGCAGTAACCTGATCATTGTTTCGGGCAACATTGATCTCAAAACGGATCTTTACGGGATCATCAGGGACTGGAAGGATGCTGCCATCACGGAAAATGACTACGGGACCACTTTTGAATGCGAAAGAGACTTCTTGACGGAGTATTATGATGGCCAGTCTCAAATACCCGTGCACCTCGGTTTCAGCAACAGGTGCTGGTACGGGAAGTGCAAATTTTGCACCTACAGGGAGCTTCCCCCAATGGACTTCCTAAAAACCGCCGGGGATACGAAGGTCATCGAGTACATACGGAAAATGATGAACGCCTTGGGCTCCACTCACATTCGATTCATTGATTCCTATTTTCATACCACCTCCCCCGCTGTTCAAAATATCCTCCGCCAAATCAGCGATTATGACATCACCATCTACACGGGGATTACGCTCCTGAAGAGCAAGCCTTATATTGAATTCATCAATGATTATGTGAATTGTCTGTTGATAGGCCTGGAATCCACGTCCGATTTCAGCTTGGACTATATTGACAAAGGTTATACCTATGAAGACATCAAAGAGGCCATCAACAACATTATCAACTATTTGGACAGGAAAATCTTTCTGGAGATATCGCTCATCATGGATCTGCCCTCCAGGGACGGGAGGGATATTGAGAACAACTACAGGAAAATCTCCGAGATCAAGGAAAGGCTAATAAGCGAGGGGTTCAAGGTTGGGTTTCATTTGAACATCCTGAGTGTCTTCCCCAACCTGGAATTGCTGTATCCGGAGGACGGCTTGCTCAGGAGGTCAAATAACCTGGCGGATATGGGTTGTTCAACGGGTAAGAGTTACCTGATCAGCCTCTTGAGGCAATCCGGTATGGATAACCCGCCACAACTCCCTTCCGGTTCTGTTTTGGTGGACGAGCATACGCCCGGTCTGCAATATGGTTATGTAAGCTCGGATGTACCCATCGTTCGCTACGATATCGACGGCAATGTCTTGCCGTCGGACTTAACCTTGATTGATGAAGAGATCATGAGGAGAATACTGGAAAGGACCAGCCGGAAATCATGATCAGCGGCATGTCCTTGTGGCAACCCCAATTAATCCCGGCTGATAGAGTCCCTCAATCGGCGTTCCTGGGTCAAATGGATGACCGACAATGAGATTCTCGGCACATGCCGCGCCTTCCGGATCGATATGGGAGATCTTAAAAGCGGTAGGTGATCAGGCCATGGGACGTATCGTAGGGAGAGACACTTACCTGTACCCTGTCTCCAACCATGACCTTAATGCGGTATTTCTTCATCCGTCCGGAGAGCACACCCCTTACGGTGATGTCGTTATCACACTGAATTTCCATGGTGCCACCACCTAAAACCCTATTCACCACGCCTTCCAACTGAATCAAATCGTCTTTACTCAAGATACTCCTTCCTAGGCATCCATGCCTGAGCGTAATTTCCAGCTGACCATATCATCTTATGACGTAATGTCAATCAGAGGGCGAAACTTTTTTGATCTGTGCCCCCGCGCAAGGCCGGGAGGTTTTTTGATGACGTTCATCTTTGATTGGTGTATAGAATCCGGTAGAACCCTGGCCTTATAACATCAGAGACGAACGATTGCCCCAGCCACAGTGCTGAACTATGGAAAACCATAATATTTACAAAACCTTTCGTACTTTCACGCAAACCGGAACTGCCATCTCTCCTCAAACAAGCGACCTCATCGTCGAGACACCCCTGGAAATTATCATAAATAGTGAAAGCCATATTATTATAATGTTTTCCCCCCACATGGTCAGAGAACTGGTGGTGGGGTTTATCTTCACGGAAGGGCTCATAACCCATCTCACACAGATTCAGGAGTGCATGATCTCTCCAATCCAAAATGGTAATCGGGAGCAGCTCATAGAGGCGAGAGTCACGATTTCGTCTGACAGGGCACATCCACCGGCGAAAACGGGCAAGCGGATTTCATATTCCAGTTGTGGTATTTGTGGAAAAGAGGGTTACTCCAACATAGAGCTGGGACTGAACCGGGTAAAGAGCAGACAGAGGTTCTCAATGGATGTCCTCACTGGTTTTTCGCTCAAACTTGAGAAACGTCAACCCCTTTACAAGAGAACAGGGGGAGCCCATGGGGCCGCCCTTTTCAGCGCCAGCGGTGACCCGACCTTTTACTGTGAAGATATGGGCCGTCATAATGCCCTGGACAAGGTTATCGGCTCTGCGCTTCTCAAAGGGATTGTACCCGAAGATAAGGCCGTGGTCTCCAGCGGTCGTGCCAGTCTCGAAATGATACTTAAGACAGCAAGGGCCGGATTTCCACTCTTTGTAGCAATGTCCAGACCCACCTCAAGGGCAGTAGAAGCAGCCAAATTTTACAATATCACCTTGATGGACCTGGCAAAAGATACAAACCGCATATACAGCCATGCCCGCAGGATTGTTGGGTTCTGACCAAATAAATGTTACCGCCCGAGTGCTAATTTGAAATAGGACATTCCACGGACGTTTCGATCCTGACCCATGAAGACAATTGATAATGTCTCAGGTGTTATCCTTGCTGGCGGAAAGAGTAGTCGTTACGGCAAGAACAAGGCCTTTGAAAAAATCAATGCCACCCCATTGATTGAAAAAGTGATCACGGCAATGGGAGCAGTCTTTCAGGAGTTGATCATCATCACCAACACCCCCCATGAATACTCCCATCTCCGGCTTCCCCTATATAAAGATCTCATCGAAGGCCTGGGCCCATTGGGCGGAATTTTTACCGGGTTGTCTGCAATCTCAAAGGACGCAGGCCTTTTTGTGGCCTGCGATATGCCTTCCCTCAATGGAAAGCTGTTACGGCATATGGCAGGGTGTAAAGACGATTTTGATGTGGTCGTTCCCAGGATATCAGGTCAGGTGGAGGCCCTTCACGCGCTTTACAGAAAAACATGCCTCGGGGCCGTTAGACGTCTCATTGACTCCCGCGAATACCAGGTTTTCCGTTTTTTCTCCGAGGTGTCCGTCCGATATATGGACGAGGATGAAATCCGGCAGTTTGACCCGGAATTAAGGTCTTTTCTTAATGTAAACACCCCCCAGGAGCTACAAAAATCGAAAAAAACAAACACGAGGTTTAACAACCCATGATAGAGCTAGTGAGTGCTGTGAGCTTTGCCATTCTCATTTCGGCTGGATGCTCTCTATTTGAAGCCGTTCTCTACTCGGTGCCCGTCAGACATCTCGAGGCCATGGCAGAGGCGGGGAAGCCTGCCGGTAAGATCTTCTGCAGGATGAGGCAGAA
>JABMQV010000017.1 GCA_013203065.1 Desulfobacteraceae bacterium
AAGATGATCGGGATCCATCAGGATAGTGGCGGTTACATGGGATCCTACGCCGGCATGGCTGATGGCAAGGGCCCGTTTTGCGTCCTTGACCTGCAGGTTGGTCCAGTCATCCGGTTTTTCCCTGCCAAAATCCTCCCAGAGTTGGGGATCTTCGTGCATTTCAGCCCATCGGTTCCAGATATGGGTTGCTATTTCAAATGTTTGCATAATGCCGGTTGCTCCGACCGCGTGCATACATCCGATAAGTCCGCCGGAGAGATTTGAAGGAAGTTTTCCAGGTTCACCGGTGTTCGGGTTCACATGATAGCAGTCTCCTGACTCCACATAGTCCCTGCCGTATCCGTATGGCCTGATCCCCACGTCCTCGTAAGTCTGAACATCGCTGATGGTAAATGCGTCGTGGAGTTCAATCACATCAAGATCCTCAGTCGGATCCACGATCCCGGCCATGCGATATCCATAGTAAGCACACATCCTTGCCCCTAAAAAGCCGGTAAATCCCGGGTAACGTCCGCCGCCCGGGAAACGTTCCTCAAGGTCGGCATATTGATCAGCGGTTTCGTTGGGAAGCAGGGGGATTTCCATATTGCGGCGACAAGCGGGCCTCAGGGTATGGGAGCCCGCGGCAACCCAGATCCTCAGAGGTTTGTTTTTGGTATTCTTGGTGAGTTCTATGGCGGTGTCCTCATCGCAGATGATGGCGCATGCCGCCCCGACGCTCATGAGACAACAGTCAAGGGCCCGCAGGGGATAGGCCACCACAGGGGAATTCAGCACATCTTCCACAGTGATCTTCATGGGTGCCTGGGCAAAGGGGTTGAATCGGGCGTAGCCGTGATGTTTCACGGAGATCTCTGCCAGAGTCCGGCGGAAGGATTCCTCTTCCTTACCAAATACCTGCCAGTATTTCTGGGCCATCACAGCATAGTAGCCGGTATAGATGTGCCCGAGGGGGGTTTCCCAGTCTTTGTCAGCGGCGCATGATATGTAATTATTGCCTTCATCTGTCGGGACCTCGTCCATCCGTTCCCACCCCATTGCCAGGACACAATCGGAATAACCGGATGCAACGGCCTTGACTGCTTCCCAGAGGGTTGAACCGCCGGTGGCACCACCTGTTTTGACGCCAATGTTACCGAGGGGATCCAGGCCCAGACGGTCATGGATAACGGCCTCGCCTAAGAGTTGATCACCGAAATGGTCGGCGAAGTGACCATAATAGCAAGAGTGGATGTAACGCTTCAATTCTGCGGGCGTCTTGTCAATAAGCCTTGCAGCCATGGTTATGGCATCGATACAGAGTTCTTCAGTTCTTTTTTCGGGAATAGCGCGGTCAAATTTCGACTGGCCCGCAGTGACCAGGTAAACCGGCCGCTGTAATTCAGGTGTTTTCAATTGTCGTTCGCTAAATGTAATCATAGACCCTACTCCTTTCATTTCTTAAATGATGCCTTTTCTTAGTATGACAAGCCGTATAAGTCAAATACAAATTCCAAAGATCCCGCCCCCTTTTGTGATTGACAATTTCCAGTCCTCTGCCTATAAATTGAGCCCGTGGGAACAAAAAATGATAACGATGATAGGCGCAAAGTGATCGATGGTAACCTGCCGCTATCGAGTGCGCCAAAAGGGATCTAGTTAAGGGAGTAACTATGGATTTTAGTCTTTCTATGGAACAGGAGATCCTTCGTAATTCGGTGCGTGATTTTGCTGAAAAGGAGATCAAGCCGGTTGCCAGAGAGCTTGATGAAAAGGAGGAATTTTCCTACGATACCATGCGAAAGATGGCCGAGTTAGGCCTTTTTGGGATGTTTGTCTCGGAGAGGTATGGCGGTCAGGGTATGGACTATGTGTCATACATAATCGCCACAGAAGAGATCGCCAGGGTAGATGGTTCCCATGCCGCCACGGTGGCGGCAGGCAATTCCCTGGGAATAGGCCCCCTCTATTATTTTGGAAACGATGAACAGAAAGAGAAGTATCTCCCAAAACTTTGTAGCGGAGAGACCCTGTGGGGCTTTGGCCTGACAGAACCCAATGCAGGTTCAGATGCCGGCAATTCCAGGACAACCGCCGTATTAGAGGAAGACGGGTGGGTCATAAACGGAAGCAAGATATTTATCACCAACGCCTCTACTGAGATTTCTGCGGGGGTGACGGCCCTTTGCCGGTCCGGCACGCGTGACGATGGCCGGCCCGAGCTTTCCTGCATACTGGTGGAGAACGGTACCCCGGGGTATGAAACGAGGGAGATGCACGGCAAGATGATGTGGCGGGCCTCCAATACCAGCGAACTCTATTTTGATGATTGCCGGGTGGCAAAGGAAAACCTTCTGGGCCCCAGGGGCAACGGCTTTTATCAGATGATGCAGACCCTGGACGGGGGGCGTCTCTCCGTAGGGGCCATGGGACTCGGGGGCGCCCAGGGATGCTTTGAGCTTGCCTTAAGATACAGCAAGGAAAGGGTGCAGTTCGGAAAACCCATATCCAATTTCCAGGTGAACGCTTTTAAGTTGGCCGATATGGCCCTTGAGATCGAATGTGCCCGCCTCTTGCTTTACAAGGCATGCTGGTTGAGGGATAACGATAAACTATTCTCCAAGGAAGCGGCCATGGCCAAACTCCACTGTTCCGAAGTCATGTACAGATGTGCAAATCATGCGGTTCAACTCCACGGCGGTTATGGACTCATGAAGGAATACGACGTTGAGAGATTCTACAGGGACCAGAAGCTGCTGGAAGTTGGAGAAGGGACTTCGGAGGTGCAACGAATCGTGATCTCAAGGCTTATAGGGGCGCTTTAGATTTTAGATGGGGAGGGGGTATGACACTCACCAAGACAGATATGGTAAAGAATGTGATGGGGCAGGTGCGTTTCAAAAGACGTCACAAGGAAGCGCAACAATTCCTGTTCCCAGAGCTGGATTGTACCTTCTTGGGCCGCAGTCGCACCACCCAAATCGTTGATGCCTTGTTTGAGAGGATAAAGAAAACCCTTGTCAAAGGGGAAGACGTGCACATCAGGGGGTTTGGCAAGTTCCAGGTCAGGTTCAAATGGGCCAGAAAGGGAAGGAACCCTCAAACCGGTGAAAGCATCATCCTCAGATCAAGAAGGATAGTAACCTTCAGGTGTTCTCCAAAATTAAGGCAAAAGATAAATTCGGCGGATCAGATCTACGACCCAAAGGCCATCTGACTATCCTTAACACCCACCTTTAGGTGATCCCCATCTTTGATTGAACCCTCCAAGATCTTTACGGCCAAAGGATCCTGGATAAGGTGCTGGATGGTCCTTTTAAGGGGCCTGGCACCGTAAACCGGGTCAAACCCCGTCTTGGCGAGAAACTCCTTGGCCTCGTCCGTCAGTTCAAGGCTGATCTTGTTTGCTTCAAGACGCTTCGCCAGAATTTCTATCTGGATCCCCACGATTTTCCGGATCTCTTCAGGGCCGAGAGAATTGAATATGACGATTTCATCGATCCGGTTCAGGAACTCCGGCCTGAAGGTGGCGCGGAGGGCATCCATTACTTGCTTTTCCGTGTTGGGGTTATCCTTTCCCTCCTGCTCCTGTATCCACTGGCTGCCCACATTTGAGGTCATGATCAGAACGGTGTTCTTGAAATCGACCGTACGTCCCTTCCCATCGGTCATTCTGCCATCATCCAGGATCTGCAGGAGCACATTGAAGACATCCGGGTGGGCCTTTTCTATCTCATCAAATAGGACCACCGAATAGGGGTGTCTCCTGATGGCCTCGGTCAGATAGCCTCCCTCTTCATATCCAACATACCCTGGCGGGGCCCCGATGAGTCTGGCAACCGAGTGCTTTTCCATATATTCGGACATGTCAATCCTGACCATATATTGTTCATCATCAAAAAGAAATTCGGCCAAGGCCCTGGCAAGCTCGGTCTTTCCTACACCCGTGGGTCCCATGAATATGAAGGAACCGATAGGTCTATTTGGATCCTGAAGCCCTGAACGGGCCCGGCGTACCGCATTGGCCACCGCCACGATGGCCTTCTGCTGACCCACAACCCTCTGCTCAAGCCTGTCTTCCATTTTTAGGAGCTTCTCCTTTTCTCCCTCCATCATTCTCGAAACCGGTATTCCCGTCCATTTGGCCACCACCTCGGCAATATCTTCGCTGTCTACCTCTTCCTTGAGCATCTTTTGACCGGATTGAAGCTCTTCAAGTCTTTTGTTCTCCTCATTCAGGGTCTTTTCCAGTTCGATGAGGGTCCCGTACTTCAGCTCAGCTGCCTTTGCAAGATTACCCTCTCGTTCTGCAATCTGAGCCTCAGACCTGGTTGTTTCGAGCCTTTCCTTGATCTCCCGTATCTTGGAGATGGCTTCTTTCTCCTTTTTCCAGTGCCCTGTCATTTCATCGGTCTGGATTTTGAGTTCTTTTAACTCATCTTTGATTTTCTTGAGACGATCCTTGGAGGCCTGATCTTTTTCCTTTTTTAGTGCCTCCTTTTCTATTTCCAGTTGGGTCATCTTTCTTTGTGTGTTGTCAATTTCTGCAGGCATGCTATCGATTTCGATCCTCAAATGGGATGTGGCCTCGTCGATTAAATCAATGGCCTTATCCGGAAGAAATCGATCCGTGATATATCTGTGGGAGAGGGTTGCTGCTGCCACCAGGGCCGAGTCCTTGATCCTCACGCCGTGGTGTACCTCATATTTTTCCTTGAGCCCCCTGAGGATTGAAATGGTGTCTTCAACGGTGGGTTCCTCGACCATGATCGGCTGAAA
>JABMQV010000160.1 GCA_013203065.1 Desulfobacteraceae bacterium
AAGGACGAACGGTATCCGGGTCGCGACCCCCGCTATAAGGAGTTGACCCAGCAAGAACTTCCATTGACCGAATGTCTAAAGGATACGGTGGAACGTTTCCTCCCGCACTGGAAAGAAACCATAGCGCCTGCGGTAAAATCGGGCAAACGCATTATCATCGCCGCCCACGGCAACAGCCTGCGTGCCCTCGTGAAATATCTTGACAAAATCCCGGACGAAGAAATCGTAAGGCTCAACATCCCCACCGGGGTTCCCCTCATCTATGAACTCGATGATAATTTGACGCCCATCAGGCACTACTACATTGGCGATCCTGAAGCAGTGAAAAAGGCAACACAGGCCGTTGCGAATCAAGGGAAGGTTAAGGGGTAAGATACTGAGGACTCCGGACCGGGCCGGGTCTAATTGCCTTTTTTGTTGGGCCCAAAATAAACATTACAGATAAACGAATCCACGCCAAGCTCCTTATGGATCCTGGCACGCAGCAAAGCAACTTTCTCATGGTCATCGTATGGCCCCATTAACACGCGATGCCACAACCCGCGATCATCTCGATTGTTTCGGATAAAAGGCTTATATCCCTTATCCTCTAAACGCTTCACCAGGGCCTGGGCGCGCCTGTCTTCCAGAAAAGCACCAACCTGCAGTTCGCACTGATATATGCTCTGTTCGATGAGTTGCGGCGACGGAATGCGATCTACCATGTATTGGGAGAGTTCGTCGACAGCCTGGATTTTAACGGCCTCGCGCATATTCCAACCGGTGCGCAGTGATATGAGGGGCACAAGAATAATGTCAAGCGGGATGCCTCCCTCGTGGATGCGGGCGGTGTATTCATCGGCCCAAATTTTCTGACCGCTACGAGTGTCCCAAATCTGGATTGAAGCGGTCACAGCCATTTGGGAATAGATCGCCGCGAAAATGCGCTGGAAATCGGTCACCTCCCCCATAAGCACTGCATCACAGCCCAATAGACGGCCGAGTTTTTGAACGGAAGTTTTTGGCAACACCGCACGATCCATCATATTGTGTTTCCGTAATCGATTGTCGATAGTGCTGATTTCTATATCCCGGTAGGGAAGTACACTCAGATGCCCGTAAATGCTGTTGCGAACCAATGCTGCCAAACCCTCTGTTTCGGTTTTGTTCTGAAACGGAAGAACCGCGATCGATTGGGGCGGATTGTTTTGGGCTACATCATTGTGCCGCTTCGACGGATCTGTCTGACACGCAACGAGTGTCACAAATCCAATACAAGCCACCATGAATTGTCGATGGAATTGAAATGGAAATCTCATCTCACTTCATTCAGTCCAACATGGATGATACAGTTAACAAAAGATGAATGGGGGAGGGGATTAGGACAGAATGTCTAGGTGAGCCACCTCTTTCTTCTCTTATAGTGTTTCACATCGCGGTAACTTTTCTTTTTGCCCACCTCTGTGAGACCCAGATAAAACTCTTTTACATCGGCATTCTCCTTGAGTCTGGCGACGGTGTCATCCAAGACAATCCTGCCGTTTTCCATCACATACCCATGGGTTGCAATGCTGAGTGCCAGACGGGCGTTTTGTTCCACCAGAAGGATGCTGACACCTTCCTCTTTGTTGATACGCTGAACGATTGAAAAAATCTCAGACACCAAAAGAGGCGAAAGCCCCATGGAGGGTTCATCCAGAAGCATCAGATTGGGGGTTGCCATGAGACCCCGTCCTATGACCAACATTTGCTGCTCTCCGCCACTTATATAACCGGCAAGGACGTTTTTTCTCTCTCTGAGCCTTGGAAAATAGTCAAAGACGGTGCCCATGTCCCTTTTCATCTTGCTTCTGCTCTTGTTTGTGTGTCCGCCGGCAATAAGATTCTCTTCAACCGTCAGGTCTTCAAACACCCGCCGCCCCTCCATGACCTGAAAGATGCCCATACGTACTATCTCTTCGGGGTATTTCCTATCGATACGCTCTCCCATAAAGCGTATTTGCCCATCGGTGACCTCTCCGTCTTCTGACTTCAGCAGCCCTGAAATGGCCTTCAGGGTAGTGGTCTTCCCGGCGCCGTTGTTACCGAGGACAGTCACTATTTGACCTTCGTTTACCGCGAGGGACATCCCCTTTAACACGAGTATTACATTGTGATATATGACTTCAATATTGTTGACGATCAGCAACGGTTCCATTTTTCATCCAAAATCAACCATCAAGTACCCGGTAGCCATTATTTTTTATGCCCCCAGCCTGGAATAGGTTACGTCTTCCTCGCCAAGGTAGGCCTTGATAACATGTTCGTTGTGTCTGATTTTCTCCGGTTCTCCTTCCGCAATTTTTTGGCCAAAATCAAGGACACAAATTCGATCTGATATGTCCATGACAACTCCCATATCATGTTCGATGAGTATGATCGTGACCCCCCATTCTTCGTTGATATCGAGGATAAAGCGGGCAATGTCTTCTGTTTCTTCAAGGTTCATTCCCGTGGCAGGTTCGTCAAGCAGGAGTATCTTGGGCTTCATAGCCAGGGCACGGGCCAGTTCCACCCGTTTTTGCAACCCGTAGGGGAGGGTATGGACGGTTTTTTTTCTTATCTGTTCGATTTCCAGAAGATCGACAATCTCTTCCTCAATATGTTGACGAAGGGCTATTTCCTCCCTTCTTGACGCCCCGTAATAGATCCCTCCTGAAATCGATCCAGACTTCAAATGAACGTGCGCACCCAGCTTGATGTTGTCCAAAACCGTCATGTGGCCAAAAAGTTCCACATTTTGAAATGTTCGAGCAATTCCCAGGGATGCGATTTTGTAGGCCTTCTTCCGGCTGATATCCTGTCCTTCAAAGAGGGTCTTTCCCTTCTCAGGGTGATAAAATCGATTGATACAGTTGAGCAAGCACGTTTTACCTGCGCCGTTGGGACCGATGATAGAGAATATCTCACCCTTCCTGACCCCGGTTGTTACGCCATTCAATGCCTTCAGCCCACCAAAGCTGAGGTGAATGTCTTCAATTTTGAGCTGATATTCTTCCCCGATGTCCATTTTCCTCATTCTGGATCTAAAGGTTCGACCTGTTTTACAGTGACTCTGGTTTTCATTCGAAATCCCGTTCCGTCCTGGTAGCGGATATCCGCCTCCACTTCCAACTCTTCCGCCTCCCCGTAAAGCGCATCGATCAAATCTTTGTATCTCTCCGCAACGAACTTGCGCCTTACCTTTCGTGTCCGTGTCAACTCATCATCATCTGCGTCAAGTTCCTTGTAAAGAAGAACAAATTTCCTTATCTTGGCTACCCTGGGTAAAGACTCGTTGGTCTTTTTGACCTCTCCCGCAATGAGTTCGTAAATTTCCTTTTTCTGCGAAAGATCAGTAAAAGTGGTGTAGGGGAGTTGATGATTTTCTGCCCATTTCCCAACATTTCCCATGTCTATTGCGATCATGGCGGCAATAAATGGTTTTTCCTGCCCCACGACCACCGCATCGATGATAAAAGGGCTGAATCGCAACTTGTTTTCTATTAGCTGGGGAGAAAACTTGCTTCCATCTGTCAATTTCATCACATCAGACATACGATCTATGATGACAATGTGGCCATCGTCTTCAATAAGAGCGGCATCCCCCGAGTGGAACCACCCGTCACGAAGCGCTTTGGCGGTGGCCTCCGGATCCTTATAATAACCTTTAAAAACCGTGTCTCCCCTTGACAACAACTCCCCCGAATCGGATATCCTGAATTCAATCCCAGGAATCGGAGTCCCCACGGTGTCAAGACGTATGTCATCGGTTCGGTGAAGTATGGAGGCTGCTGTCTGTTCCGTCATGCCATAGGCCTGTTTGATGTTGACACCCAATGCCTGAAACATATTGAAGATCTCAGCCCCCAAAGGCGCGCCGCCTGTGTAGACATGGCGCAGATGGGTCAGGCCAAAATAATTCCTGAGAGATCTAAAAAGCAGAAAAAATGCGACCTGGTTTAGAAACTTCCATCCGAATGACGGCTCTTTTTTCTTCAGTTTGAAATCAGCCATCCGGTACCCGACTGGCGAAAAAACGCGGTAGGCCAGCCGTTTGATCCAGGCGGCATCCTGTATTTTCACCTGAATCTCGGAGCATATTTTTTCCCATATGCGCGGGGGCGCCAGCATGATGTGAGGTCCTATTTCCCGGATGTTCTCCTGGACCGTCTCCACTTTTTCTGGAAAATTGACTGTAAAGGCCTTGTAAAGGGACCAGTACACTCCAAACTCTTGTTCGCCGATCCACGGTAGCGGGAGAAACGATACATATTCAAAGGTGTCCGAAGCGGAATCGACGGTATTCTGGGCCCTGGCCACGCTAAACATATTTTTTTGGGTGATCATGCTTCCTTTGGGAAGCCCCGTTGTTCCTGAAGTATAATTGATCATTCCCACATGGTCCGGAGAGACCTTGTCGACCATCTCCTCAAAGAGATGGGGTTGTTCGTTATGCAATTCACGGCCCAGTTTCTGTATATCCTTAAAATAGGCCAAAACAGGATCATCATAGCGCCGCATGCCCTTGGGGTCATCCACGATAAGTTTTTTCACTCGGGGGCATTTTTCCTTTATGTCCAGAACCTTATCAGCCTGTTCCTGATCCCCGGCCACCACAAAGATGGAGTCGGAATGATTGATGATATACTCCACCTGGTCCAGGTGACTGTCCGGATAAATCCCCACAATGGCACCGCCAAGAGATTGCACGGCCAGCTCGGCGTAGAGCCCTTCCGGCCGGTTGTCTCCGGCATAGGAGAGATTATCCTCCGGTTTGAAACCCAATCTGTGGAGCCCAAGGGCAAAATCCCTCACATTTTCATAGTAGGCTTTCCAGGTGACTGCCTGCCAGATGCCAAACTCCTTTTCGCGAATAGCGACTTTCCCGTCACCATATTTCAGGGCGTTTTTCCTTAAAAGACCTGGCATCGTCTCGTTAACCATGTGCATCAACCTTCTTTGTGTTGCTTCCACATGCCCCCCGACAGTTATTGAGGGACGGGTCTGGTGCTGGTTTCTGGTCAGTCGTTACCAAATGATGAATTCCCCCCTCATTTTGGGCGGAATACTTTATTTGGCGGGGAGGGCACTTATGCCATTCCCCGCCTCTCTGCCCTGTTAAATTTAAAAATCCGGGTCGATAAACCCCACCCAAATCCGACAATTCACTCCCGGAGATTAATCCAGGTAGATCCAGTCCGATATGGGCACAAAGGCCTTTTTGTTGACATCCGCCTCCCAGACCTTTGCAACGGGGATCTTGTTATCTCTGAATGTGACCGGCGCCGTTAGGCCACCCACATCCCAGTTCTTTATGGTTGCCAGGGCGTCGCTGAGTCCCTTTCCGGTAAGGTTCCCGGCTTTATCGGCACGCCTCAAAGACTCCGCAAAAATCATTCCGGTAAACCAGCCCTGGGTATAATACGTTGTCAGGTGTTTTGTCTTGGGGTGGTGCTTCTTGTTAAAGGCCTTCATTTCCTTGATGGCCGGGACATCATACCAGGAATAGGTATAGGGCATGACACCGGTGAACCCCTTTGCCAAGGGACCCAGTTTGTCAAGCACCATTTTTCCCATCCCCCAGAAGGTGGCCATGGGAACCACCTTGACACCCATATCCCTGCATCCTTTTAGCAGCGCGGGGACCGGGGAAAGGACAAATCCGTGAATAATGACATACTCCGCCTTTTTCTGTTTGAGCTGAAGGACCTGGGAAGTGACATCAACCGCCCCTGGTTTCCCGATTATGTCTGCCACCAGCTTGAGTCCGAGTTTCTTGACCATTTTTTTCCCATATGGAATGGGGTCCTTTCCAAACTCGGTGTTGCTATAAAAAAAGGCCACACGTGCCCCCGGCTTTTTCTTCGCGATATACTTGAGGAGAATACCGACCATATCGCTGTACGTAGGGCCGGAGACAAAGACATAGGGATTGTTGGCCCGATTGGCGAGTTCACTTGAAAAAGAAGTGGACCCATACAAGATCTTATACTTATCTTTGATCATCGGGGCGATTGCCTTTCCAAGACCCGTACTGTCGCCGTAGAAGATCAAGGGGTTGTCCTTGGCCATGATCCGTTTGAAGATAGCCACGGCCTTATCCACCTTATATTCTGTGTCGTCAAATATGTAGACAAGCTTCTTCCCTCCGATTCCGCCTTGCTCATTGACATGGGTAATGTAGTCGGAGAGCCCCTCATGGATTCTTGCACCCGCGAAGGCGAATCTCCCTGTTATGGGCTGAGCAGCCCCGATCTTGATGACATCCTGAGCCTGGACAATCAAAGGTACCACAAGAAAGGTCATCAAAACGGCTGTGGACAAGATCACACGGGTTAATCGGTTTTTCTTCATGACTGCACCTCCTTTTTTTGTGTATCAGTTAAACCCCAAACTGCCTGAGGAAACGGAAACCCTATGCCGATCTTCAGGGAACCGCAAATGACCTCCCTGAAAAACGCGGGGGGCTTCCTTCCCTCGTCCTCTCCCCTTCGGAATCTCAATTGGTTTTGAGATTTCCGCGTTACCCAATCACCTCCTCTCCTGTTTTTTTTAGTATGAAAAAGGCCAAAGGAGAAAAAAGTTCTTTATCCTTCTCCACAT
>JABMQV010000161.1 GCA_013203065.1 Desulfobacteraceae bacterium
AGTGGATTTACATAGGTTAAAACAAGCAGAATCTCAGGTCAAATCAAATCGGTTTTCAGATAGGTTTAAGATCTAACATCTTACTCCCTTAGCAGCTCTCGGGAAATGATCAGCTTCTGTATCTCAGAGGTTCCCCCCCCTATCTCTATCAACTTGGCGTCTCTCATATAGCGCTCCACAGGATACTCCCTCATGTACCCGTAACCACCCAGGACTTGTATGGCATCCAGGGCTGCTTTGGTGCCCATGATGGAGGCGTAGTACTTTGCCATGGACGCCTCTTTTGTCAGCTTGATTCCTTTGTCCACAAGCGGACACAGGGTGTAGGTATATTGACGAACAATCTCCAACCGGGTGGACATCTCGGCCAGCATGTTACGTATCAGTTGGAAGGAAGCGATGGGTTTACCAAATTGTATCCGCTCTTTGGAATATTTTACCGCGGTCTCTACGCATGCCTGGGCGATTCCGATGCTGGTGATGGCACCCAGTACACGCTCTTCGTCAAGGGCCTCAAACATAATCCGGAAACCATTTCCCTCTTTTCCCAAAATTTGATCGCCGGTGACCCTGACGTTGTCCAGGAATACCTCGCCGGTGGGAGAGCAGCGCATCCCCATCTTTTTAAAGGCCTTTCCCGTTGAAAGGCCCTCCATGCCCCGTTCCAAAATAAAGAGGGCTCCCCCTTCTGCACCTTTACTTGAATGTTTTCGTGAAACCATAAGAAAATATTCAGCAATTGGTGCATTGGTAATAAAGGTCTTGGAACCATTCAGGACATAGGTGTCGCCCTCCCGCTTGTAACTGGTCTTTAGTGAAAGGGCGTCTGACCCCGCCCCCGTTTCAGTGAGGCAAAATGCGGCAACGGCGTCACCCTGAATGACAGGAGGAATGTAACGCCGCCTCTGATCTTCGGTCCCATACTTTGAGATAAAATAGCAGAAATTCGTCGTGCACATGTTGACCGACATGCCAAATCCTGCTGCGACTCGGCAGAACTCCTCCTTTATGAGGGCGTTTGTCAAGAGATCAGCCCCTCCCCCACCATAGTCCACGGGAATGGTGGAACCGATCAACCCATTTTCCCCGGCCTTCTTATAGACTTCCGTTGGAAAACGCTCTTCTTCGTCAATCTCCTCGGCTATGGGCCCTAACTCCTTTTCCGCGAACTTCCTCGCGCTCTCTCTAACCATCCTGTGCTCTTCAGAGAGCAGCATATCCAACAATATCTTCATTTTAATTTCCCTAATGCAACCCTTTGACCACAACCAAAACTTAGTGATCAGTAATCAGTCTATTGAAACCTGAAACCCGACACCTGACACCTCATCACTAATAAAGGTCAACTTTAATAAAAAATCTTCGCATTCTTCGGAAAAGTTACAGTCAAAAACCCTAAGCAGATTTTTGTTTTTTCGCCAAAAGAACGGTTGTCGTCCCTGTCTGAACAACCTCCCCTCTCTGGTTTACAAGCTCCTTCTCAAAGGTAAGAAGCCCTCGATCGTTCTTGGAGGTTTCCCGCATTTCTTTCACCCTTTGAACCACGTGCAAGGTATCTCCGATCTTTATGGGGAGATGAAACTTCCATGTCATGCCCAAAAAGGCCAAAATGGTCCCTTCCGTAATGCCAAGCATCTGGGAAAGACCCGCGTGAATCACCAGGCCAAGCATCCCGTGTGCCACCCGTTCTCCAAAAAAGCCCTTTTTGGCAAATTCCGCGTCGGTATGAAGCTGGTTGGTATCCCAGGAAAGCGCCGCGAAGTTAACCACGTCAGCCTCTGTTACGGTACGGGCCTTGGTGACAAATTCCTGACCAACAGTGAAGTCTTCAAAATATAAAGGTTCCACGTCCTCTCCCTTCTGTTCTTATCCTTCCCCGTACCTTTCCCTCAGGACCCTCTTGAGGATCTTACCCCCAAAGGTCCCCTTTGGGAGTTCATCAACAAAAACTACAGAGGTAGGTTTTTTGTAACTTGCCAGATGGTTGCGACAATGGTCAATGACCTCTCGTTCTGTAAGGGCAGCCCCCTCCCTGGGCACCACAATCGCCTTAATCGACTCTCCCCATTTGGGATGCGGAACACCGATAATGGCCCCCTCCGCAATATCCGGATGATAGGACAGGGCCTCTTCTATCTCCCGTGAGTACACATTAAGCCCGCCAGTCTTTATCATGTCCTTTAGACGATCCACCATATAGAGATATCCCAGATCATCGTACTTGCCAATATCACCCGTGTGGAGCCATCCGCCCCGCAAGGTCGTTGCCGTTTCTTCCGGATTTTTGTAGTACCCCTTAAATACCGTTGGACCTCTTACGATTATCTCGCCTTCTTCTCCCGTGGGCAGATCTCGATCTTCCTCGTCCACAATACGCACCTCGGTACACATGTAGGGACGGCCGACGCTCCCCCACTCCCTGGGTTTATCCCAGGGCTTTAATATTGTCACTGCCGGAGAGGCCTCGGTCAGGGCATAAGATCCATAGAGTTCTCCATTAGGCCAGAGATATTTTTCAACGTCTTCCTTTAGCCCCGGATGAAGAAACCCCTGCGTACACAACCAGCGTTTAATGGATGAGGTATCCCTTGAATGCCTCTTGTTGGCCTCCAGCAACATGCGAAAAATGGTGGGGTTGCCCACGATAAAGGTGGTACGCTCGTTCTCCACAATATCAAGGTACCTGTCAGGATCAAAGGTCTTGCTTCCGATAAAGGTTCCTCCTGCATACATATAGGCCAGAAAACGACTCAGTGCAGCCGTGTGATACATCTGCATGGGATAATAGATTTTGTCTTCGGGGATGGGACTCTGATTCTCCGTACTAACGCAGATGATATTCCAGAGCAGACCTTTATGGGTAAGTATGGCCCCCTTGGGTGTCCCGGTTGTGCCTCCGGTAAAGATGATAAAGGCCTCATCCTCTTCCACGAGGTGGACCTCAGGCGCTTTATCACTTCCATTTTGGATAAGGTCTTCATAGTCGAGCGCAAATCCCGGCGGGTCGCCGCCCACGCAGATGAATCTCTTGATTTGGGGCAGACGGTGATTCATCTCTTCTGCCTGCTCGGAAAAATCGTGGTGAAACACCAGGATTTCTGAATCGGTAAACTCGGCCTGATAGCAAATCTCTTCCACCGTGCCCCTTGAATTCAAGGGCGTGGTAATAAGCCCCAGCTTCAGGTGTGCCAGGTAGGCCTCCATTAAGGGGAGGCAGTTGTTAGACAGGGTAGCCACGTGGGCCCCTTTCTCCAGCCCCAATCCCGTCATGGCGTTGGCAAACCTGTTGACCCTTTGGTTTAGCTTTTCGTAGGTCAGGGCCGAGTCATCATCCTTGCAGGCGATCTTCTTTGGAAACTTACGAGCGGAACGAGAAAATGCCGCGCCCAGGGTCATCTCCATGGGAGTCTCCTATGGTATGTGGTCGGTGGTCAATAGGTAGTCAAGTAACTTCTCAATAAGTCCGGGAGAAATAATAGGATTTCTG
>JABMQV010000162.1 GCA_013203065.1 Desulfobacteraceae bacterium
AGATGGACGGAATTGTTGGTGTGTTCGGGATGGATGACGATGAACTGGTACCCAAGACATTTCTGGCAACAGGTGCGTGTCAGCACAGGGGAAAAGCCAGCACGGGGCTTGCCATCGGAAATAGCAGGGGGATCTATATTCACAAAGGCCTCGGGAGGATTGCCCAGGTAATAGACTGCAACATAATTAGGGTTTTCCAGGATTTGGGTCCTGTGGCAGCAATAGGAAACATCGGTTATACCAAGAGGAGGATAGCCGAAAAGGTCAATGCCGAGCCTATAGAGATCCACCCAAAAAACAGTTCCGACTATCAGGTGGTCTTGACGATGGACGGTTATCTCATAAAGGAGGATGATCTGAGGGCCGAACTTGAGCCGGATTATAGCATCCAGACCGACAACAAGACTGAGATCATCGGCGCATTGTTGCATAAATACATAACCCAGGAGGGTATTTCATTTGGTGCGGGGGAGAAACTGGTCAACCGGCTACACGGCAGGGCCACGTTTGCCCTGACAGCTCTGGTCCACGACGGAAAGGAGATTTATCTGATCGCCTTGAACGACGACAGGGCTTTTGAGCCGTTTTGTTACGCAGTCATCGATGGGACGTTCGTTGCCAGCTCGGAATCGTGTTCCCACAGGAGACTTAATGGACTGACAGAAAAGGAATATGACGGCGCTGAAATGACCATATGCTCACATGCGGGTATCGAGACAAGAAGATTGAGAGAAGAACCTCTGATGCCGGACATCTTTCAGGGTGTTTATTTTGGTAATGTGGGGTCCCTCTTTAGAGGAAAAGAAATATTCCAGTTGAGAAAGGAATTGGGGCTCGAACTGGTTGATCAGTATAAAGATTCAAGGGCCGACATTGTCATCCCCAACCCTGAATCAGGTTGGGGGGTGACCGTGGGCGTGGCCGAGGGGTTGGACAGAAAATTGTTCCCCGCATTGATAAAACTCCCTCAAGCTATCAGAACCTTTCAGGAAGGCGAGTCCACAACAAGAACACAGGAAGTGGGGCTGAAATTTGGCGGGATCGATTCCCTTTTGAGCGGAAAGAATATCGCAATGGGAGATGACAGTATTGTGAGGGGTAGCGTAAGTGAAGGCGGTTCCGTTTGGGTGGTATATAATGCGGGTGCAAAATTTATTGAATTTTGGATATCGTACGGCCCCATGTTCTTCCCTTCATTTAAAGAATGGCACAGGGGAATTGAATGCCTGGATGAACTTGCGGTACAGAGGGCCTTCAAAGACGACAATCCCTACGACAAGTCAACGGATGAGATAAATAAGGCAGTGGCAAAATTAGTGGGTGTGGATGAGGTAAAATATAACTTACAGGAAAGAATTAGAAAGGTTTCCGGTGATGGCTCCTTTCAGGCATTGGACGCAAGTTACCCAATTGATCATGAATATTGGCCCGATTGGTTGAAAAGGGAATTTGAAAAATTTGAAAAATATGGGGAGGGCTAGCCACTCATCTGCAGTAATCGATATTTGACCAAACAGCTTCAAAGTTGAAATCAAGAGCCAATCTAACAACATTAGATATTGAGATACGGAATTAGATATCTCAGGATCACTCAATCTATCCGAATTGATGATATCACAGGACCTTGGGTTGCTGGTATCTTTGACTTCTGGCAAGATAAAGAGCGTTAGAATCAGCCTTGAATTGGTTAGCATACGAACCAATATCTTATTTTGTGACAGTGATGCTTAATGCAAGCAGCTTACAATCGGAGGTGCTGACAAGTATCAATAAATCCTGGCCATGTTGTCTCCTTTTTAATGGCCAAAATCGTGGACTGCAAAGAGATTCCTGAAAGTCGGTTTTTCTTAACATTTTCTGGCACGTGGTCTCCCCTTGCCGGCATTGCTGCCTTCAGAGGCGGTTTCCATGATGGCGTCCACTATCTTTACATAGCCGGTACACCGGCACAGATTTCCAGAGATCTGTTCACGGATCTCTTTTCGTGTCGGGGAGGGGTTTTCATCCAGAAGGGCCTTGGCTGAAAGGAGCATCCCAGGTGTGCAAAACCCGCACTGTATTGCCCCGCGTTCTATGAAGTTTTTTTGAAGAGGATGCAGATTATCAAGGGAGCCGATTCCTCGAACTGTGGTGACTTCCCGGCCTGTGGCCTGAACCGCCAGAACCAGACAACTGTTCACGGGGAGGCCGTCTAGGAGCACGGTACAGCTTCCGCAATCCCCTTTCTCGCATCCGTTTTTGACCTCTGTGTAGCCAAGCTCCCTTAAGGCCTGCAGCAACGTGATATGTGTAGGCATTTCGGCCTGAACCTCTTCACCATTAACCTTGAACTGAACAGATAGAGTTTTCATCAGAATCCCTCCCAGACTGGGTTTCAATCCGCATCCTCAAGCCCCAGGCTTTGGCAGATCATACGGTGTACCAGAACCTCACATAGGGTACGTCTATAGTCAGCCGACGCCCGAATGTCATCGATGGGTCTCACGCTCTCAGCAGCCGCCTGAGCACAGTGCTTCACCAGTTCCAAGTCTACTTTTTTCCCCCTCAGTATCCCTTCAGCTTTATCGACCCTCAGGGGTGTGGGGGCCACCGCCCCAAGTGCAATCGCAGTGTCGGTGCATGTCTTGCCTTTCATTTGCAGCAAAACCGCCACACTGACAACTGAAATGGCCATTGCGTTGCGCCGTCCGAGCTTATAATAACCCTGTTTTCTCCCACGGGCGGGCACGGGGAAGGTCACTTCCGTCAGAATCTCGCCCGGCTTTATCACCGTCCTCTGATATCCCGTAAAGAATCTGTTCAGGGGCACTGTGCGCTGTCCCTTAAGACTTCGGAGCTTCACCCGGGCCCCGAGAGCCAAAAGCGGAACGGCAGTATCCGCGGCCGGAGAAGCATCCGCCAGATTTCCGCCCACCGTAGCCCGGTTTCTGACAAGGGGGCCGGCAAATATATGGGCCGCCTCCCACAGAAGGGAACCTTTCTTCTTGATGATAGG
>JABMQV010000163.1 GCA_013203065.1 Desulfobacteraceae bacterium
GCAGAAAAATTTCCGCCACGGTTGTTTCGCCTGTCTAGAGGCGCTTGATGGCAAGCGTGTGCCTCAACGTCTTTACAGCCAGATAGTTAGTCTATGTAAAATCGAATGTCAATCGACGGCAGATCCTTAATACGTTCCGGTGAAAAAGGGGGATCTGCCTGCTTTGTTTTCGAAACGTCCTCCTTGGGTGGCGAGATCCGGATTGCTGAGATATAGTTCTTGACAGGATAATAGGCAGCACCTAAAAGGGGAAGGGCTGTCTGAACTATGATGGACATTTGTGGAGGTCGTGAAGTGAGCAGAGGCGGACGCTATGAAATTCGCATTGCCGGGTTTGGAGGTCAGGGAGTCATAACGGTGGGAAAGATTTTAGGAACCGCCTTCTCGGTATTCGAAGGAAGGAATTCCGTGAACACCCAGTCCTATGGACCGGAATCCCGAGGAGGGGCTTGTAAATCTGAGGTGGTTGTTTCTGACGGCAAGATCAATTACCCCTACGTCAGAAAGGCGGATGTCTTTGTGGCTCTCTCCCAATTCGCCTTTGACGCCTACATCGCTGAACTCAAGGAAGGCGGTATATTGCTCGTGGATCCAGATTCGGTGAGAAACATTTCCGAAAGAGATCACTATGAGGTCTATGAGGTGCCCGCAGCCCTGATTGCGCATGAAACAGGCAATGCGAAATATCAGAACGCCGTTGCACTCGGCGCGCTCTATCCGTTGATAAAAGATTATCTCAAGGAATCATCTCTCAGAGAAGCCATGGATGAAAACGTTCCACCTGAAACCCGCGAGGCCAACATGGCCGCCTTTGCCAAAGGAATCCAATATATCAAAGATCATTATCACAAATGAGGACAAAGGGAGTTTTTCATGGCCGAGCTATCGGAGAAAAATCTGTTGAAACCGGGTGTGTATTACCTTCAGGGAAGCCAGGCATGCACCGAGGGAGCCATCACAGCGGGATGTCGTGTTTATGCCGGCTATCCCATCACCCCTGCATCTGAGATCATGGAACATGCCGCCCTGCGGTTGCCTCAGGTGGGGGGGCGGTTTATTCAGATGGAAGATGAAATATCGTCCGCGAGTGTATTACTCGGGGCATCCTGGGCGGGCGCCAAGGCCATGACCGCCACGTCAAGCCCAGGGTTTTCCCTGATGCAGGAAGTCATATCCTTTGCCATCATGACCGAAACACCGCTAGTGATAGTGGACGTGCAACGCCCGGGACCGGGCCAGGGTTATATTACAACGAGCCAAGAAGATGTGATGCAGGCAAGATGGGGCCACCATGGTGAAGGATCCATCATTGCCCTCTCACCCGCCTCTGTTCAGGAGATGTTTGATTTTACCATTGAGGCCTTTAATTTCGCGGAAAAATGGCGGACACCGGTCCTGGTGATGGCGGAGGAAACGGTGGCGCATATGCGGGAGCCCCTGACCATCCCGCCGCGAGACCAAATCAAGATCGTAACCCGGAAAAAGCCGCAGGATCTCGGGATTCCGCCCGAAGAATTTTTGCCCTATGGCCACGCGATGGTCCCGCCCATGGCAAATTGGGGCGAGGGATATAACGTAAACCATGTGAGCCTTGTTCACCACGAGGACGGAAATGTTACCAAATACAACCGCGACATTCACTTCGACTCCGTTTCCAGGGTTCAGCAGAAAATTGAAGGAAATACCGACGATATTGCTCGCGTGGAGACACGCTTTCTTGAAGGCTGTCGGCATCTTGTCATCTGCTATGGGAGCGTTTCCAGGACAGCCGTTGAAGCCGTGATGGAAGCACGCGAAGAACGCGGAATCGATCTCGCCTTTTTACGGCTGGTCACGCTGTGGCCTTTTCCCGAAAAAAAGTTAAGGGAAATTGTAAGGGATGTGGACACCGTCTTTGTGCCGGAAATGAACCTGGGGATGATGAAACACCCCATTACCGAGGCCCTGAGAGACCGCTGCAACAGGATTGTGCCCATACCCACCCTGGGGTGCCTTCATTCGCCGGAAATGATCCTGTCCAAGATCTATGAGGAACTCAAATGACCAAGCACCCAATGCTCAAGTATCTGAAAGAACAAGGACCGGCGGGTCCCAGGATGCCCTTCATCATGTGTCCCGGCTGCGGTGCCGGCCAGGTGCTCAACTATACGCTGCATGC
>JABMQV010000164.1 GCA_013203065.1 Desulfobacteraceae bacterium
ATTTTGTTGGATACTACCAGAACCCCGAGGCCACGGCTGAGGCGCTGGAGGATGGCTGGTTTCATACCGGGGACGCCGGATATTTCGATGATGACGGGCACCTCCTTATCATCGGGCGTAAGCAAGATATCATGAGAACAAGGGAGGGGGAGGCCTTCTCCCCCGACTTTATTGAAACCAGACTGAAATTCAGCCCTTACATACAGGAATCTGTAATCTGGGGGGAGGGACAGCCTTACCTCACCGGCTTTATCAACATCGACTACGGCAACGCGGGGAGTTGGGCGGAGGAGAAAAAAATCCCTTATACCACCTATACCGATCTTTCCCAACAACCGGCCGTTGAGGAGATGATTAGAGAGGAAGTCCGGGAGGTAAACACTCAATTGCCAAAGCCCATGCAGCTCATTAAATTCATCTTGCTTTACAAACTTCTGGACGCAGATGACGAGGAACTTACAAGGACCGGCAAGGTGAGGAGAAAATTTGTCTTTGAACAGTATAAAGATCTGATCGACGCCATGTATTCCGGCAAGAAGGAGCTGGCAGTCAAGGGTCAGGTACAATACAGGGATGGGCACGTGGGAACCATAGAAACAACTGTCAAGATCATAGACGTCTAGCAGGGAGGCTGGCCTAGCGATGGAATTCTTCCTTCAACTTCTAATAAATGGGCTGTCACTGGGATTTCTTTATGCCCTATCCGCTTTGGGCTTTGTGATGATCTTCAAGTCGAGCAGCGTCTTGAACCTGGCCCATGGAGAACTCCTGGCCATTGGCGCCTTCATGTTCCTGGTCCTCTCCGCGTGGGCCGGTTTGCCCATCGTAATTGCCTTTGCGTTGACGCTGGTGGGGACCTTTGTCCTGGGTTTTGTGGTTGAACGCCTCTTCCTGCGCCCCTTGATCGGAGAAAGCCTGATTGAGGTGATTATGCTGACCCTCGGGCTGGGCATAATGTTCAAAGGGCTATTGTTGTTTATCTTTGGAGGGGATATCCATGATTATCCCAAGTTCTTGCCGCAGGGTCTCTCCCTGCAACTGGGGGCGATTCAAATTCCCTCGGTAAATGTTGCATCATTCATCATCGGGATCGCCTTCCTTATCCTGTTCGGCTTTTTCTTCAAGTACTCATCTCAGGGCATCTACATGAGATCCGTGGCCGACAACCAGGCGGCTGCCCTCTCTTTAGGGGTTCATGTAAGAAGGGTCTTTGCCCTCTCCTGGGCCATTGCATTCATCGTGGCGGCAATGAGCGGGATAGTCCTGGGTATTATTAATGGTATCAATGTTCATGAATTGAGCGCCATTGGCCTCAAGGTTTTTCCCGTGGTCATCCTGGGAGGGCTTGACAGTATAGGCGGAGCCATTTTGGGCGGTATCATCATCGGTTTGCTGGAGACCTTCACAGGTGGTTATATCTCCACTTCTTTGAGGGAGGTTATTCCTTATATTGTGCTGATCATTATTCTGATGGTAAGGCCCTATGGCCTTTTTGGTCTGGTGGAGATAGAGCGGGTCTAGTGGATTTAGGAAAATGAGCAGGTTTCAATTTCACCCTTGCGGAAACTTCAAGGAATCATATTTAGAAGAGCTGACCATCTTTGAGACGGACTTTGGCAGGCTGTGGCTTCTTATCGGACTTGTTCTGCTTTTTGGTATTATCCCCTTTGTGAGCGGTCCGTATACCCTTTATATACTAAATACCGTCGGGATCTATGCCATTTCGGCCATAGGGCTCAACCTGTTGATTGGCTATACCGGCCAGATTTCTTTGGGTCATGGTGCCTTCTTCGGAGTAGGGGCGTATACAGCCGCCATCCTGGCCACCAAGGCAGGCTTCCCTTTCTGGGCAGCCGTACCTGCCGGCGGTATTATGACAGCGGCCGTTGGAATCGTCTTTGGCCTCCCCTCTGCCCGTCTAAAACATCTTTATCTCCTTATCGCCACCCTGGCAGGCCAGTTTATCATCGAATATGTACTTGTACAATGGGATAGCCTGACCGGGGGCGCGGAGGGGGTCGTCGTCACCAATGCCACGCTGTTTGGCCTGGACCTGGGGAATGACCGGACCTTTTTTTATGTAATTTTTGTCTGTTTTGTGGGGTTGACCTGGATGGCCGTAAACCTCATTCGCACACGATACGGGCGTGCCTTTATTGCCATCCGGGACAATGACAAGGCGGCCGAAGGGATGGGGATCCCCATCTTTCCCTACAAGCTGCTCGCCTTTGCCATCAGTTCCTTTTATGCAGGATTCGCCGGTGCGCTCTATGCCTATTACACCATGAGCATCACCCCGGAGCCTTTTAATTTGTGGCTGTCCATTGAGTTTATCGCCATGATTATCATCGGGGGTCTGGGGAGTATTCCCGGCGCTGTCTTCGGCGCTGTCTTCATTGTAGGCTTGAATGAAATATTGAGCCTCGCCACAGAGTACCTGATGAATGTTGGCGTATCTACCGGGGTGGCGATTACCATTGCCCCTCTGCGTGAGTTCGTTTACGGTTTGGTGATCATATTGTTTATCATTTTTGAACCAAAGGGTCTCGCAGAGGTGTGGCGTATCGTCCGGTCCAATTTTAGGCTGTGGCCCTTTTCCTACTAGCAACTAAAGGAGTGTCAAAGAAAAAATCACCACGATGGAAGATCAAATCAGACTGCTCATCAACAACATCAGTGTCGTCTATTCTGATGTTATTCAGGTCTTAAAGGGTGTGTCACTCACCATTAAGAAAGGGCAAGTTGTCTCCCTCCTGGGCAGCAATGGTGCCGGGAAGACCACCACCCTAAAGGCGATTTCCGGCCTGCTAAAGCCCGAGAATGGAAAGGTCACCGAGGGCTCTGTTGAATATGATGGGGTCCCCGTACAGAATCTTTCCCCGGAGGAGATTACCCGCAAGGGGATTATCCAGGTCCTTGAAGGAAGGCAGGAGTTCAAGTACCTGACGGTTGAAGAAAATCTACGGGTTGGGACGGCTACGCGTTGGGGCAAACCTTACCAAAAGGACCTGAAACTGGTCTATAACTATTTTCCGGCCCTCCTCGCAAGAAAGAGAGCCATGGCGGGTTACTGTAGCGGGGGTGAACTCCAGATGCTTGTAATAGGAAGGGCATTGATGGCCCACCCCACACTCCTGCTCTTGGATGAACCCTCATTGGGTCTGGCCCCTCTCTTGGTCAAAGAGATATTTCAGATCATCAGGAGAATAAACCAAGAACAGGGGACCACCCTTATGGTCGTGGAGCAGAATGCCAATATGGCTCTCCAAATTGCCAATTACGGATATGTCATGGAAAATGGCAAGATCGTCCTGGAGAGTGAGGCGGAGGAACTCCGTGAAAACCCGGATGTGAAGGAATTTTATCTGGGAACAGCCGCATCGGGTGTACTCAAGTCCTATAAGGACGTAAAGTCTTACAAACGCCGCAAACGTTGGCTTTAGCCCATACAAGAAAAATCCAGCTTCCCATCCTCAGCCAGTGCCGGGAATGGCGGAGGTAAACGAAATGGATCCCACCGAATCCTTGCCTACCGAGACCTTGTGGAAGAAAGACTCCTTTCGTTTTATCAAATCCGATGATTATGAGGCCTTTGGAATTGATCCGTCGGATATCCCAGTGGGGACCTTTGCGGCCCTGAAACACCCTTCTTACCTTTCCAGCAGGTTTGGAGGGAATGCCTATGGATTCGGTTTTCTTGAGGTCTATGAGCGGTTGAGGCCAAGAGATGTTGAACTAATACAGTCCATCGCCGTGGAAAACCCTGAGGATGTAAAGAACCATTACAAAGAACTCAACGAATTATACAAGAAAATCGGTCTGCTTATAAGGTTTTCGTCTCAGGGAAAACCTTACTACCTGATCCCCCTCCATCTCATATCCAATACCCTTACGCGAATCAAGGCCAGGGCAGACGAGATTGGGAAGATAATCGGTTTTGACCGCAAGAAGTATCTTAAAGAACACCATGAGATTGGCATCCTATCGCACCGGGATAATCTAATCCTCCACGAACTTACCCTGCGTTTTGGGGAACACCGTTTTGTGGCCATTGACTCCCTTGAGAAATTACAGACCCTGGACCGAAAACTGGATCTATTCATCCTGACGAGGGATATCAATGAAATCATCCTGATGGAAAACTTCAGCCCCCTTTCCCGCGAGACACCTTCAAAAAAGCGTTTAGAGCAGTATGCAGTGTATATCCTGTGGAAACTCCACAATTTACTCAAACCCGAGGGGGAGGTCTTTATCCTGGCGGAGCATTATACCCCCAAGACGAATCGAACAACAAAGATCATCTTCAAAACGGCCCAGGAGGAAAAGAATTTTTCCCTTTTCAGCCACATCTTCAAGACAAAAAGGAAGTACAAACCCAGGAAGCGGTCTGTTCAGGCAAACATTTTTGACTTCCAAAAGTACCTTAGCGATCTTTATATGGAGCAAGAGGTTGTGGATCGACTGCTCGAAGGGAAACGGGTGGAAGATATGACCCTTGAGCAGATAGAGGCCTTACCCTATCTCAATTTTCAACTTACCTATCTACCCTTTGAAAGAGAGCAGGAAAAGACCTGGTCGAAATTCCTCCCCATATATTTTGATGAGGTTTTTTTAAGGCCCTTGGTTCCCCAATCGGCAAAGAAGGAATGGAAAAAAAGGTTTTCTTTTTCCGATTATTCTCCCGGGTACATGATAATCTATCTGGGGCAAAAAAAACCTTTGAATATCCCCATCTCTAAGATTAAGCAGGAAGTGATGGAGTCAAGTATAGTCGGGTGTCAACCAAACCTTTTGGCAGGCCACAGGAATTCCTTTGAGTATTTGATTCGAACCCTCAGGGTGCTTTTCAATTTAAAAAAGGGAAATTTTGGTGACATGCCCCAGGTCTATGTTGAGCGACTGAGACAGCCCCTTGAAAACAAAAACAGGAGATTTGACGCCCTTGGCGATATCATTAGATTGACGGACAAGATCAAGAGGCTGGAAAGGGTAAGGGGGTATCTGAACCCTGACAAGATTGAGGGGTCCCGGACCAGGGTGTTAGAAAACCTGGATGCCCTGGCCCTGTTTGGGTTCAGCCACAGCGAGCTAAGAGAGATCGTTTACATTGTCCTGGGCCACACGCCTCTTGGCAGAATCATATCGGGAAAACAGAATGAGAAAACCTTGAAGCCTGTGACAGACCTGGCCCGCACGTATGACGCCCGTCCGGCAATCAACCTGTTACGGTATTGCCGGCTTATGACTATGGCTGAAACAGAAGCGGCCAGGGGGTCCGAACTGACCCATGAACAGCTTGCCGAACTCTTCGATCTCTATGAGGCAAGTGTAAGAATCGTTACCAATAGAGAACTGGAATGGGATCAGCTTCTGGATGAAAAGATAAATGCAATGGGGGGCGTACACAACAAAATTACCAGAAAGATCCTCATGATGATGAACCTCTTTGAATTCCTTGATACCTGGCCGGAACTCAGAGAGAAGGGGCAGATGGAAAAGGAATCCATGGCTGACTATGATGATCAGAAACTGGCCAGGATTGAAAATGTAATAGGGCTCGCGAACACCATAGAACAGTTCGAAGAAATGTACCTTCAATCAGACCCCTTACACCTCCCCGCATTTTACAGAAAGTTCCTTGATATTGAATTCCATGGAACCGGTCACATCTTTGAAAGAATAGCGAGCGGCCACGTGTTTACGCTTCTGTGGCTCACGGTTAATGTGGCCCGTGGTGGAATCATCAATTTTAACCCCATCCTGTCCGATGTGGAAAGGCCTGACGTGGACGAGCGGGCAAGGAGGGTGGAACAAGAGACGGGGGCCATCAATGTCGGTTCCCTCGATTACGCTGTTCTCAGGGAATTCAGCAAGCAATTATATCAAAACGGATCCTTGTTTGTTATGGGGACCGGCTTTCAATTGAGAACAGATACAAAGACGCAGGCCCTGGAAATCGCCTATATGGATATGGATAAAGATATTGCCAGGCTGGAATCCTTATCCAGGAAGTTGAAAGGGCGCCCTGTTTCTCAAATGCCTGTGGCCGACCTCAAGAAGCTTGAGTTCCTTTTTTCCAATTTGGAGAGTTTTTACCAGAGCCATGTCAGGGTCCTTGAGGAGAAGGATTCCACATTAAAGATGCCGGCAAGACAGAACAGGTGGTTTCGGAAGTCTCGAGAGCTGCGGGAATACTTGAGGAGCAGCTTCATGGAAGTGATTTTCCATCCCGATTCTGTCTACACGGATATTGATTTGCTCTATGGTCATACGCCCACGTTCCTGGGTTTTATCCTGCCCGAATTCACCGCCCTTCAAACCCTGGACCTCTCATGGCATCAATATCTCACTTCCCCCGTCACCCACTACATCATCACTGCCACAAGGAAGTTCCAGGCCCTGGTCACCCATGACAAAGAGATGTTTCAGGATATAGACTTCCTGCACAGGTTGGCCCAGAAGGAGTTCGGGCCTATGGCCACAGGGACCGTAGGGGTGACAGAATCCCAGATAGACATCCTGGAAAAGATTATCGAGCGACTGAAGAATGATAAGGCCCTGTTTGATGCCCTCACCAAGGCCTTCATTTTCCAGGATATCGGGAGGGTCCCGGCACTCAGAGAGAAACACAAAGGTCAGATTAATCCGGCGGATCTCTCACAGGCCGGTGCCCTGATACTTGAAAAGGAAGAAATTGCCGAACGTCACCATCTCGATAAATGGGGAAAGGCCTGTTTGATTTTTTTGGTGAGGCACCATAGCCTTCTCCATCACATTATCCGGGGGGAATTTTCTTTCTCTGCAATCGGACAGGTCTTGAAGGCCGGCAGGAGAGACCTGTTTGAGGCCTTCTTTGTGTTCTCGCTGATCATGTTGTCATCCATCAGGGAAGATCTGATTCTCGAGGACCTGGCGAGTCGTCTGTTCTGGATGCGAAGGCTCTGTCATAAAGTGATTGAGGGTGAAACCGCACTTGAAGAACAATTGGACGAAATGTTTGCCATGAGGGGCTCCCTGTTTTTTGCCCTGGAAACCTGTCAGCAGGAAGGAATCCCGGAAGGGTTTACGTTGGCCCGATTTATGAACTCTGAGGGGTGGGAGGAACCGGAGAGGTTTGAGTGCATCAGGGCGGGCAGGATGATCTTCGCAATGGAACGTCTTTTCAGATTGCGGGGGATAAGATATGTAGGATTCCCTGATATTGCGCACTTGATACTCAAGGTCCCGTTGGAATTCATCTATAAGAAACGGAAGTTTGCCAGCATCGGATACCCAACCTTCGAAAAAGAGCTCTATGAGGCCTTTCGTATTTACAACACCATTCAAAGCCAGTCGGAGGATATGAGACATTTTGTCTTGGAGTTGCTTGTGGGCGACAAGGTCCGAATCTTCGGATATGAGAAGATAAGCGACTATCTGGGCTATGAAAACCAGGTCAAGCTCCTTCTGATAGGGTTAAGGGGAATCAAAAAAATCAGATCAGATGGCACAACAGTCTGCCTCAACTTCTTACGCCTGAGTGAAAAAATCGAAAGACGATATGAAGGGGTCAATGATTTCTTGAACAAGTTATCCATGGAAAAGCTCTGGCGGGATAATCAACAACTGAATAGCTTTTTTAAGGCAAAGACCGGCATTATCTTGGGGAAGGAGAAATTTCCCAATGTGCTTTCAATCGATTTCAAGGATCGCATCAATATCTCCCAAAAAATATCCCATATGAAAACCATCGACAATCTTGAGCAGTTGAAGAATTATTTTCATTACAGTCTACGATCCTTGAGGAAACATCCCTTCCATACGGAAGATTACGAACTGGAGCTTGAGAGGGTATTTGAAGAAAGGCTCACAGAAATTACAGATATGATCCTGGAGCAGACAAAGAAAAAGATGGATCTTACCAAAGACTTACGGGAACTCCACAACCTGGTAAAAGATCTCCTTGAGCTGTCCTGGGATATGGGTTTTTCAGACGAGCAGCGATATAGACTGAATGACCTTTATGAGTTGAGGAAAGATGGCCTGAAGCGGGAAAAGCTATCGGAAATCGATAGCGTCATTGAAACCATCCATGACGCAGGGGAATTAAAGGATTACTGGGACACCGTAAAATGGTATTTGCAGGGCAACCGCCGCTTCTTTGGTAAAGAATTTGAAAACCTCATCGCGAGGAAATTTGACGGCGCGAGGAGCCGGGTAACGACGAAACCGCCTGTTCAATAGACAACTGTGCTTAAGGGATTTATCGATAAGTGCTTGACATCTTGATTGACGTGTCTTTGAAAGAAAAGGGGTTATCATGGTCCCTTTAACCAACCATCGGAAGGTATATTCGGAAAGAAAGGAGGTAAGATGGAGCAAAACACGAGAATCGTGAGTGTAAACAACGAATATGGGAGGCTCCATGATGCCTTTATCGGTATCGGAGACCAGGAAAATCTGATGGACCCCACCTATATGGACGCCCTGAAATGGCAGGATGCCAGAGGGATGAAGCGATGCGAGAAATATGGTGGGAAACGCGTCATTGAGACCCGCCCGGAGGAGGCAAAGGTTCTGGGAAAGCAGCTTGACGGTCTGGCAAGTCTCCTTCAAGCGCGGGGGATCGAGATATTCAGGAGCATCCCTTTGAGATACCCGGAGGAAAAGACCTTTCTGGATGACATCCAGAAGGGGTATGTCAATCATGACGGGTGTAATTTTTTTCTGACCATCGGGAATAACGTCATCCTGCTCAACAATCTCAGGACCCCCTGCCGGAGAAAGCGGGTCTGGGCCCTCCGGTCCGTTCTCGAACCGGTGTTAAAAAACAGCAACGCCCATTACGTGGCCATGCCCCCGTGCTCGCCCCACTATCTGGAAGATGATATCTATCTTGAACGGGGTGATGTCCTTGTGGATGGATACGATGTCTTTGTGGGGTTCTCGGGAAATGCCACCAGCATCGCCGGGGCCGATTGGCTCCAGCAGTTTC
>JABMQV010000165.1 GCA_013203065.1 Desulfobacteraceae bacterium
ATAATATATTCTTTAAGTCATTAAACTACAAACCATTTTTACAAAAACCAAAGGATGACATCTGTCTTCGAATGGAACTGGATGGGGAAATCATCCCTTTACAATAGAACATGCCGTTTTTTATTATCGAAAACAGTCCTGATTTTTGGATAGGTGATTTCCAGGTTTTGAATTTCAAGCATCAAGTTTCATCACCTGTCTCCTCTCCCATTTCCCCCTTTAACGGTCGTTCTCTGAGCTTCTCAAGAACAACGTACAGCACCGGAACCAGCACCAGGCTCAGGAATGTGGATGCAATCATACCTCCAAATACCGCGGTGCCCAGAGAATGCCGACTGGCCGCGCCCGCGCCTTGGGCGACTACCATGGGCACCACCCCCAGGATAAAGGCAAAAGCGGTCATCAGGATAGGTCTCAACCGCTCACGGGAGGCCTGAACGGCCGCTTCTACAATAGACATACCCTGTTCCCTCAGCTCGCGGGCAAACTCCACAATCAAAATGGCATTTTTGCTGGCCAGACCGATGAGCATCACCAGGCCGATCTGGCAGTAGACATCATTGGCAATGCCACGAATGTGCTGGGCCAGAAGCGCTCCCAAGATAGCCAGGGGGACGGCTAACATGACCATGAGGGGCATGACCCAGCTTTCGTACTGGGCCGCGAGAAACAGAAAGACGAAGACCAGGGCCAGAGAAAAGATATAGGGGGCCATACCGCCGGCTTCAATCTCCTGATAGGCAGTACCTGTCCACTCGTATCCATATTCGTTGGACAGAATCTTGCCGGACATAGCTTCCATGGCCGCAATGGCCTGACCAGTACTGTAGCCGGGGGCATTGCCGCCGTAAAGAGAAATCGTGCGGTAGAGGTTGTAACGCTTGATGCTTTGAACGCCTCGAATCTGTTTGATTTTGACCAGAGCGCTCAGTGGTACCATGTTTCCGTCTGCAGCCCGCACATAAAGTTTTGCGATGTCTTCCCGTTTGGCCCGGTAGTTGTCCTCGGCCTGAATAAAAACCCGGTAGACGCGTCCGAATTTGTTGAAGTCATTGACGTACATGGATCCCAGAAAAGTCTGGAGAGTGATGAAAATGTCGGAGATGGAAACCTGGAGGCTCTTGGCCTTTGTGCGGTCCAGATCCACATAGAATTGCGGATAATTCACTTCAAAGGTGGTGCTCAAAGGGGTGAGTGCCGGATATTTGCTACCCTCGCTGATCATTTTTTCCGCCATGGCGCGAAGCTCGACCAAACTTCCGCCCGTAAGGTCCTGGAGTTCATACTCAAACCCGCCGGTAGTGCTGAGCCCCTGGATAGGGGGTGGGGGAAAGGGGATGACCACCGCCTCGTTGATTGCCTGGGTCTCAGCCATAAAAGCGCCCATAATGCCGTCAAGACTCAGCGCAGGGGTTTTTCTTTTACCCCATGGATCGAGCATCACAAAAGCGGCTGCCGATGATGGGTCCATGGCCGAATTGAGCAGATTATAGCCGCCGATCATGACAATATTATCGATGCCCGGCGTCTTTTTAAGGATGTTCTCTACCTTGCTGCACACCTTGCCGGTTCGATCAAGGGATGTCCCTTCGGGGGTCTGAATCATGACCATGAAATAGCCCTGGTCCTCAGCGGGCACAAATCCGGTAGGTACAATTTTGAACATGTAGTAGGTGGCGCCGACCATGCCTACGAAAACCAGCAGGACCACCACCCAGGCCTTGATAAACCATCTTACCCCTTTCAAGTACTGGCTTCGGGACCATTCAAAGACCTGGTTGAACTTTCGAAAAACCCAGCTCTGTTTTTTTGGGGTTTTCCTGAGCAGGACCGCACACAGGGCCGGGCTGAGGGTCAGGGCGTTAATGGCGGAGATGCACACGGAAAAAGCGATGGTGAGGGCAAACTGGCGATAGAGTTGCCCGGTAATACCGGGCATGAAGGCTACTGGGACAAATACGGCCATGAGGACCAGCGTCGTGGCAATGATGGGCCCGACGACTTCGCGCATGGCCTCCTTGGTGGCCTCCTTGGGCGCCATGCCCTTTTCATCAATACAACGGGA
>JABMQV010000166.1 GCA_013203065.1 Desulfobacteraceae bacterium
TGAGTGGTAAATCTGTCAAGACGAGTCCCTCAGAAGTAGAATCAGCCGGGTTACTATTTCGGCCACTATCCTATGCCGGATCCAAATAATGCTCGCAGAACAGCAGATCGGGAATGTGCATTTGCCGATTGTTAACGAACAGCTTGACCGGTTGTGTATCCTTTGCAGGCTGTTTATAGCCCACAAACACACCTGAGTCCAATATTTTCCATTTACACCGGGGGGGTCTTGAAATATGATCCTTACAACTCAAGATTGCGTGATGATGCCCCAGCCCCCTGAAATCGATCCTATTTTATATAGTCTGAAAGGAGTACAAGATGAAAACCTACCGGAAAGAGCTCTGGTTCGATATACCCACCAGACGGGCATTCATCAACATTACCTCTCAGGTGAGGGAATGCCTAAGAGAAAGTGAGATTAAAGAAGGCCTGCTCCTCTGTAACGCCATGCACATCACCGCATCTGTCTTTATCAATGACGATGAATCCGGCCTCCATCATGACTATGACCTGTGGCTCGAAAAACTGGCACCCCATGAACCCGTATCCCAATACAGACACAATGTTGGTGAAGATAATGCCGACGCACACATGAAAAGACAGATCATGGGCAGGGAAGTGCTCGTTGCCGTGACGGGCGGCAAATTGGATTTTGGTACCTGGGAGCAGATCTTTTACGGTGAGTTCGACGGCCGCCGGAAGAAGAGGGTCCTGGTCAAAATTATCGGAGAATAATACCGGACGCGAGCAGGCATAGGTTTCATTCTTTGGCGAAAACTAAATCACAAGACTGTTCCATTGACGGATATTGCGGCAAGCTCCTTTCCAGTCGTTTTTCCCATAAGCTGCGCCGAAGAGTCCAGGAGTGCATTTCCGCTATCCGGGCCATGGAGAGGCTAAATGGGCCCGTCATCCCCTATCTTTCTGCATGGAAAGAAGATGAGAAGGTTATCTGGTATGAATATATTGGCCGGGGTTTTATTGAACTCCTGAACCGTCCCTACGAACAGGCAGCGGAAGTCTTTGGGAAATGCGTCATTGACCGCAGGGCCTACCGGTATATTGACCCGGAGCAAAGGGTGGAGGAGGAGATTGTTAGCCGTGATGAGTTGGGCGGCCATCGCGAGGAATTACGGGAGGAAGGAAAGCAATCGGGCAATATTGATGCGGTATATAAGGTAGCCGTTCCCGATGGAAGGATTGTCTGGCTCAAGGATCAGGCCAATATAGAGAATTTTGAGTCGGACAATGTCTGTATCTCCATCGGTTTCTTAACCGATGTCACCAAGGAGATGGAGCAGAAAGATCTGTTTGAAAAAATTGGCTACTTTGATGAACTGACCAAGCTCCCAAAACGGTCCATCATGAACCGGATCTTTGATATCAATATAGGCTATCTGAGGCGTAAGCACATTGACGATTTTATCTTCATGATGATTGATGCCGATTCTTTCAAGTCCGTGAACGATACCTTCGGGCACCAGGCCGGCGACTATGTCCTGTCGGAATTGGCTGACGTTATGATGGCCACCAAGCGAAAGGAAGACGAGATAGGTAGATATGGCGGAGAAGAATTTTATGGCTTCTCTGTCGGTAGTCTTGAGCGTGGTTTTGAGTTTGCCGAGCGTCTGAGGAAAACCGTTCAAGAACACGACTTTATTTACCGAGACAAGAGGATCCTGGTGACGGTTTCGATAGGGTTGGTGGCGGCCACTCAAATATCAGGCCATGAGGAATTATCATCAGACCTCCTTATAAAGGTGGCAGATGAGAGACTTCATGCTGCTAAGCATAAAGGCAAGAATCAGGTGGTCTGGAAGGATGGTTAACCAGTGAAATGGTTTTAGGCAATCAAACACAGGATTGCCGGCCCAACCAGGACATGTCTAAGGGCCAAAAAGTCAGATATTTCGGTTTCACTCTTCAGAACAATGTGGTAAAACCAAGAACCTAATGTTTCGAGACTGGGAATTCCCACATAACCGCATGCAAAGGGGATCAAACATAGAAATAAGGAGGGAACGATGAGTTCTATAAATGTTGATCAGGAAAAATGCAATCAGGATGGCATTTGCGTGGCCGAATGTCCCGCACGGATCATCCGGATGGATTCAAAGGAGGACTATCCAAGCCCGACATCGGATTTTGAGGATATCTGTTTGAAATGCGGCCACTGCGTATCGGTCTGCCCCGCGGGGGCACTCAGTCTGGATTGGCTCGCCGCCGAAGACTGTAAACCCATCAACCCGGAATTGGCAGTGACACCGGAACAGGCTGAGCAGTTTTTGTGCGGACGGCGATCCATCCGGACCTTCAAGGAAAAGACAGTGCCTCAAAGCACCCTGGAAAAGCTCCTGGAAGTGGCCTGTTCCGCCCCGTCGGCCAAGAACCAGCAGCCCTGGCACTGGATAGTGGTGCAGGAACCTGCGGAAGTTGGACGGTTGGCCGCGATGGTTATCGACTGGATGCGCGGGATTATCAGGGACGATCCGGAAGCAGCGGAATCAATGGGATTCATACGGGCTGTGGCTTCTTGGGACGAAGGCTGTGAGCGCATTTGCCGGGGTGCACCTCATATCATCGTGGCCCATGCCGACAAAGAATGGGGCTTTGGCGCGGAGGACTGCGCGTTGGCCCTCAGCCTTCTTGATTTGTACGCCACAAGCATCGGCCTGGGAGCCTGTTGGGGTGGTTATTTTTATAGAGCCGTAAATGCCCACCCCCCTTTGTTCAAGGCCCTGGGTCTGCCTTCCGATCACCGTGCGTTTGGGGCGATCATGGTGGGTTATCCCAAGTACAAATACAAATCCATTCCCGTCCGAAACCGGCCTCGGGTGACTTGGAAATAGTTGAGATCGGAGATTTTTCCACCAGGCGGGTGGCCGGTTGGCAAAAGGATTCAGGCGGTCAGGGCCTACCACACCTTGAGTTCGATAGAGGTAGAGTCTTTGATGATATCACCTTCCTCTGCATTGACGGCCTCTACGAACTGCTGTGCCCTCTCCGAACACAAAGGCCTGGATAGGGCCTACGGCGGCACGGACGCAACGGACTGGAAGCGGTTGGCGTTTCGTTGCGGTGAGGGTGGCTTTTTTCTTTTCACGGTCGTTGACCCGCTTCAAAGCCAGTCCGCCGACCGCCAGAACCAGCAACAGCAATGGGATCAGGAACAAGGCCTTTCGTTTGATGGAATGAGCCACGCGCAAATCCTTTCTACTTTTTATCCCTCTCTATCCCCTTGCAATCACCCTTCCAGATCGCTTTGACTACCTTCTGTTCTTTATTTATCTCGAAATAGGTAATGCAGTAGTCCATAGAGGGACGAGAGCTTCCAACGACGTTTCCGATGACTTCGGGACTACCTTTTCGAGGGTCAATGCGTGGGGGATACTCTATGAGTGCGGAATGGGCCAGGGGATTGAGCGTATACTCATCTTTGGTCTCAACGTATACAAGCACTTCTCCTTTATCGGGTGTCTGATAGGTCCTTCCGGGCTGGCCCCACTGTTCGATCAGGTCCTTGCCGTCATGACCCACGTAAGTCTGACATAACTGAGAATATCCTTTGGCGGTAGGCAAGGTGTATTTCCCGCAAGCCCCGAGCAAAACCACCAATAAAACAAAAAAGAAAGGTGACATTATCTTTATAAATTTCATGCTTTCCTCCTAATGATCTACTCATTTTATTGATAAACACCTCGCCCCCGGTGAACGGTATGCCAGGTCCTTTGGTATTATACGTGAAGGCCGTTAAAACATTTCTTTGATATACAAAAAGAGCATGACGCCGGTCAAGGCCAGCTTTAGACCGGCACTGAGCATGTTTCCCACAAAGACCCCCCAACCGGCCCGAAGCGCACTTTTCCCCTGTCTTCCTGCCAATAGCTCTCCGGCAACGGCCCCCAGGAATGCCCCGATTATCATACCCCACGGTGGGAAAAGGAATAGCCCAATCACCATTCCCGCCATGGAAACCCACAGGCTCAATCTGGAGGCCCCGTATTTTTTGGCCCCCATGGCAGGCAACAAGTAATCTGAGATACTCACTAATATTGTCAGACCTGCCATAATAATCAAAAAGGTGGTACCAAATGGCTCCCAACCTTTGGCCCAGGACAGGATAATGAGAGCCAGATAGCCGAGAGGGGGGCCGGGGATAACAGGGAAAATGCAACCAAAAACACCGGCCAGTGCGAGGAGCAATCCAAGGATTATCAATAAAGTTGTCACTGTTCAGTACCTATTGGACTATCCGTTTTCGCCGTGGTAGAATCTCTTGGCTCATTTGAGGGTCCTAAAGTCAGATATCCAGCATTTGTCTATACATCGAAGCAATGGGGTTTGCAAGGGTATTTGCCCCGTTGGAACAACACACTATCCATGGCTGATGATAGGAAGAATAGCGTCCTGTTCCTCGTCCTGTTTCGAGAAACATGAAGGGCTGAATAAATATGGCATCCCTTACCCTTAGAGCGATCGCCAAGAGTTTTGGGAGGGTAACCGCACTCTCAGGCGTGGATCTTCACGTGGAAGATGGCGAGTTCTGTGTATTGCTTGGGCCTTCGGGCTGCGGAAAGAGCACTCTCCTCAATATCATTGCCGGCCTGATCCCGCAGGACCAAGGGTCGGTGGTGCTGGACGGAGAACCCGTGGACCGGCTTCCCCCCCGAGACAGGGATGTGGCAATGGTCTTTCAGAGTTATGCCCTTTATCCCCATATGACCGTGGCCCAGAACCTGGGTTTTGGTCTCCGGATGCGCAGGATCCCCAAACAGACCATCAAGAACCAGGTCTTGGAAGCAGCCAGACTCCTTGGAATAGAGGACCTTCTGGACAGAAAACCCCGTGAGCTCTCCGGGGGTCAGCGCCAGCGGGTGGCCATGGGGCGTGCCCTTGTGCGACGCGCCAGGGTTTTCCTCTTGGATGAGCCTTTGAGCAATCTGGATGCCCGTCTGCGCGCAAATGTACGGCTGGAGCTAAGACGGTTACACCGCCAGATACGGAGCACCATAATCTATGTCACCCACGATCAGGTGGAGGCCATGACCCTTGGGGACAGGGTGGTTGTCATGCGGGAGGGAAGGGTACACCAAATCGGCCCTCCGGGAAGGGTCTACTCACGTCCGGCAGACACCTTTGTGGCCACCTTTATCGGATCGCCGGAGATGAATCTCCACCGCGGCCGGCTTGTCCGAAAAGATGACTGCCTCCATTTCCAAGGGTCAGGCTTTACCGTGGCCCTCATGGGTCTGAAACCCGGTTTACAGGAGGGTGAAGTGGAACTTGGGACCCGCCCTGAGGACATTGGAATAGGCAGAGGTGATACCACGGATCTGGAGGGCAAGATAGAAATAATCAGCGATGTGGGCTCTGAAAAATACATCCATGCCCGTGTAGGGCAGGAGAGGCTGACAGTGCGTGCCCCCAAGGAGATAGCTTATCGCACCGGGGATACTGTCCCTTTGGCCATCCATCCCGGCAGGGTACATCTTTTCCGGGAGGGGCTTCGGATCTGAACATGCCCTAAAGCCGTTTTTCCGGCCTGAGAAGGATATCCGACACCAGGTTTACAAGACCCCAGATGGCATCAGGAGCAAGGTGTTGTTCTATGGACCGGTCAAAGAGGACGGAAAGGCTTGGGGGAAACTCCCGGTCCCCCTCCCACAGCAGATAGCAAAGGGGCACCTTCGGAAAGGCCCAAAATCTGTACCCCCCGTCTGCCAGATCCAGAGATTCACCCCCCAGAGCCTCCGCCGCACTTTTAAAACCATCCAGATCATTCCCGTAACGCTCCAGTACCGGCCCGACCCTGAGTTCGTGAGGCCCCCTGAAAAAGTGTGCGCTTTTTAGCTCCTTTACGCTGATGGTCTTTTTGCCGAGGGGCTCAGGGCCCGCATTGAGCAGATAGACCAGCGAGACCAATTCCAAAAGAGGATTATCAATGGGTTCCCACTTATCCGAGCCTTGCCGGCAAAGACATCGCCGTTGTTTGTCGGCCAGCAAATATTCCTTCAAAAAGGGGAGGAGAAATCCGGCGGGAGGGTATTCCTTGACCAGGGCCCTCCTGCAGAGTGCCTCCGGATCCCTCTTCTCAAGGTCTTCCCAGTGCTGGGCAGGGACCTTCACAAGATTGCCTGAAGGTGTTCTTGTGGGAGAGCCCTCGTTGCGGCGTCGCTCTTGCATATCTAAAAATCCATGGCTAAAGGGATAGGGGCCTGACCTGAATGTCCCGATGTTTGTCCTTCGGCGACCGTTGAGAGAAACTGCCTCGCGATCTCCCGTGCAATAAGCGGGGCGTTACCACCCGAACGGTTATTGACGATTACATTTATTTTGACGTCCTTGTGGATCGCGGTCCTCATCAGGTCGACTGTCTCTTTCACCATCCGGGGATTTACCATCCCATCCACAAGTGCGTTGAAGGGGTGGGCCTTGGCGTAGGCATCCTCATAACGCATGCCTCGCGGTGTCATCAGCCGAATGATGCAGACCTTTCCGGCGTTCAAAAACCTCCCCCCGGAGAGGCCAAACTGGCGGGAAAGGGGAGGAAGCCACGTCCAGTGCGAAAGCACCTGGCCTACCCCGTACTTCTCAAAGACCTCAAAGACCGGGGCAGACAGAAAGGTTTCGGTGCGCAGTTCCACATGGTAGCGTTTGTCACCTGGAATTTGGTCAAAAAAGGTATCCAGATCTTGAGCCAACCCTTGAACGGAGGATCGTTCCTCCTTGCGTTGGTATTCCTGTTCAAAGATCAGGCCATCCAGGCAGGGGTCCAGCAACTCCAGGGCCGGTTCGTAAAATTGGCGGATAAAGGTCTCCGGGTCCAGGTAATGTTCGTTTTGGAGATATTCCCTCCCCCTTCGCACTTTTTTTGCAAATGTGGTCTGAGGCACCTTGAGGATGATGCGATCTCCCTGCTCAAGATATCGCCGGTAGGTGCGCAGCACGTGGAAATTCCGGGTGGGATTCCCATCCCCGTCCTTGAGGGCCTGGTAGAATGTAAAATCCAGTTCAAGTGTCCGAAAATGCCGGAAATACTCTTTAACGCTCTGAACGGGCAAAACCTCTTCTACAAAACTCTTACCCTTTATCTTTTTTGAGCGGCGGCTTATTCGACCCGTATAGCGCCCCTCTGAATAGACCTGTCCGATCCAGCCCGAATACCGGTCGCTGGCAGTCCCCAGATAGACATTGGGGTGTAGATTTCGGAACTGAAAACGTTCCAATCTTGAGGCACCTTCGGGATTGAGCGTCATATTTTTCACCGATCCTTTGTCTTAATAATCAAAAACCCGCCATCACGGCAAGTAAAACCGTCATCTCGCTTGGGCGCTATCCCGATGATCCCAACCCTTTTTGCTTGACTGGAGGCACCCAATTCCCTATTTATTTTGGCAAAGTTGCATGGTAGTGATATCTCTTTGCCTGGTTTCAACCGATTCCCGGAACAAACCCTTACAGCAGGTTTTCCATGACCATAAAGAGAGCCCTTATATTCGCACCCATAATCCTGATAGTCTTTCTGCTCCAGTCCTATTTCTGGGTACCCACCTATGAGCAACAAACAAAGGGCAACCCCGAACGCCTCCACGAATACATCACGGCCTCCACCGGCGATGCAACCCTTTTGAACCCCATTCTGTCGACCGACGCAACAAGCAGCCAGATAGAGAGTTTGGTTTTTGACGCCCTCATTGACTATAACGAGGAACTGCAATTCAGGGGGCGTCTGGCCACCTCCTGGGAACTCTATGAGGAGGCCTATTTCTACGTAAACGAACGGGCCAAGATTCCGGGCTCCCCCGACAACAGCGCAGAGGCCGTGGTAGAGGTCCTCAGAAAAGCCATGCGGACAACCGGATCTCTGGACCCAGGTTTAAAGGGCTCGCTTGAGAATATCGAAGAGATCTCCATTGAGCCTCCGCGGGAATACCGCACCGTCAAACAGGAAAAACCTGCCAATAAGGACAAAAAGGGACGTGAACTAAAGATTCGTGTCAGGGCCCCGGCCA
>JABMQV010000167.1 GCA_013203065.1 Desulfobacteraceae bacterium
ACTGGTTTAGAGAGCGCCGGAAAGAAACGGCTGAACCCCACGGTGCCCGAGATTATTGAAAACATACGAAAAAAGAAGTGTCAAGGGGTATTTGAAACAAGCATCGTGACTCTATTAGAAAATGGAAGAGTGAGTCAATACATTAGTTTGTAGGGACGGGGGGTTGAAATCTTGGAGGAAAATTAGTATATTTGAACGAAGTGGTCCAAAAATAGAAATGAACTGCGCAAGATAGTGGTGTTTATTTGACATAAAAGGAGCCGAAAAGATGATAGAAAAAGAAAAGACCCTGAGTGAAAAAGGTGATATTGCGAAGATCCCCGATCAAAAAGAGCTTGAGAAGGAGTTGAGCGACTATCTTTCCAGAAAATATGGTAACCGGGTAAAGATCATCTCCCCTTTTGTTTTTCCGAAGAAGGAGGAGGCACCGACTGATGGTTCAGCGAGGCATAAGGAATCCAAGGGTTTACCCGCTTTCGAGATGTTACCCCAGGACCTTGAGTCTTATCTGGATAGCTTTGTCATCAAGCAGAATCAGGCAAAGGCGGTCATATCCACCAAAGTCTGCACCCACTTTAACAGAATAACCTATAGTCGAAGCAGGGATTCAAAGGACACTGGCGATAAGAACAAGGCCACCAGCGTAGGCATGATCAAGAATAATGTGCTGATGATCGGCCCCACCGGAGTAGGGAAGACTTACGTAATCAAGCTCATTGCCGAGAAGCTGGGGGTCCCCTTTGTCAAAGGGGATGCCACAAAGTTCAGCGAAACCGGTTATGTGGGAGGCGATGTGGAGGATCTGGTCCGGGACCTGGTAAATGATGCTGATGACAACATCGAACTGGCCGAGAGCGGAATTATCTATATTGATGAGATCGACAAGATCTCTTCATCCAGGAATATTATCGGGCATGATGTCTCCCGTGCGGGGGTTCAGAGGGCACTTCTGAAACCTATGGAAGAGACCGAGGTGGATTTGAAGGTCCCACACGATCCCATATCCCAGATACAGGCCATTGAGCAGTACAGGAGGACCGGGAAAAGGGAAAAGAAAGTTGTCAACACAAAGAATATCCTCTTTATCATGAGTGGTGCCTTTGGTGAACTTGCCGAAATCATAAAGAAACGGCTTCAGAGCCAGGGCATCGGGTTTGAGGCGGATGTAAGACCCACCGAAGTCCCCTGGGAGATCCTGAAAGAGGTCGTTGCCCGGGATTTGATAGAGTTTGGTTTTGAATCCGAGTTTGTGGGTAGGCTCCCTGTGGTGGTGGTCTTTGATGAGCTTACAAAGGAGGATTTGGTGGAGATCCTCAAGAACCCCAACAATCCCGTCATTCTGAGCAAACGGCTGGATTTTGGATCGTACGGGATCGATATCAAATTCGAGGAGCAGGCCTTATTGAAGATAGCAGAAATGGCGGCAGCAGAAAAGACCGGGGCCAGGGGTCTTGTCAGTGCCATCGAGAAGGTCCTGATACCCTTTGAGAAGACGCTCCCCTCGACAGAGATAAGACAAATGCTGGTAACGCTGGAGGTGGTGGAGAATCCCGAGGAGCAACTGGAACTGCTATTAAAGAATCCGGATGATCCCGAGCGCGGAGAAGGATTTGAAAAGGCCAGGATCGAAGAACTTGAATCCATTAAGGCCTACATCAAGGAAAAGGCCGGCAATTTCCGTGAAAAATCAGGGCTTGAGATCTATGAAAGGAGAGCCGAACTGATTGCACAGGTTTACTTGAGCACCATTACCGACATCAATTGGGCCTTTGACGAGTTCAAAAATATGTACGATCAAGTGAAGGTCCAGGAGGCCGCATTGGTTGAGAAGCTTGAAATGAATATCTCATTTGAGGACAGTGCGATAGATGAAGTAATCGCCCAGGCACTCGAAACCGGGCAGGAGGCCGGGCCGTTGGCGCAACAGCTGGCCGTGAGACTGGAATATGGACTCAGGCTGATAAAGGATCGCTCCGGTATCGAGAGTTTTACCATAAATGGGGAGGCCATCAGGAATATGGAGGATTTTGTAAATGACCTCATCAAGGAGTCTCATCGTCAGGAATATTCGAGCGAGGCGCCAAGTAACAAACACTTAGAGTGAGTCAGGGTTTCTGGGAAACTTTTTCTTAAACGCTATATGATCGGCATATCAAAACTCTACTGTGGCACCGTAGAACCGTCAGACCCCCTTCGTTATGGAAGGCATTCAAAGGACCTGCCTTCACATCTGCTCCAGTTCTCCGAGGACAAAAAGCCGGTGGTGGTCTGGAATGTGACCCGGGCCTGCAATTTGAAATGCATCCACTGCTATGCCCGGGCGTCTGAGAATGCTGATGAACGGGAGGTTGACCATGAAAATGGCCTTGCCCTGATTGATGATCTGGCCTTGTTCGGTGTTCCTGTTATCCTCTTTTCAGGAGGTGAGCCCACCATGCGACCCGACTTGTCAGGACTGGCCAGATACGCCGTGGATAAGGGAATGCGGGCGGTCGTATCAACCAATGGGACCCTGATTACAAGAAAAATGGCCAGGGAACTGAAGGAGATCGGCCTATCCTACGTGGGCGTGAGTCTGGACGGGATGGAGACGGTTAATGATCGCTTCCGGGGGAAAAGGGGAGCCTTTCGAGATGCCATGGTCGGCATCAAAAATTGCCAGAAAGTGGGGCTCAAGGTGGGGCTCAGGTTTACCATTAACCGGTTGAATGTGGTGGAGATTCCCCGTATCTTTGACCTCCTGGAAGAACATGATATCCCCAGGATCTGCTTTTACCACCTCGTCTATTCAGGGCGTGGTTCAACCCTTGTGGAACAGGACCTGGATCACGAGGGGACTCGAGAAGCGGTAGATCTTATCATTGACCGGACAAAGGATTTGCACGACCGTGGCATACCCAAAGAGGTCCTTACCGTGGATAACCATGCCGATGGACCCTATCTCTATTTGCGTATGATAGGGGAAGATAATCCAAGGGCGGATGAAGTCCTCCAACTTCTAAAGATGAATGAGGGGAACAGCTCGGGACGCGGAATCGGATGTATCAGCTGGGACGGGTCCGTGCATGCGGATCAATTCTGGCGGCATTATAGCTTTGGCAATGTACTTGAAAGACCTTTTAGTCAGATTTGGTCAGATCTTTCGAATCCTTTGATGAAAATGTTAAAGCAAAAAAAGGCGTATGTTAAGGGCCGTTGTACCGCGTGCCGGTGGCTGGATATTTGTGCGGGAAATTTCCGTGTCAGACCAGAGGCCGTGACTGGCGACCTCTGGGCATCCGATCCCGCCTGTTACCTGACCGATGGGGAAATAAATTGAAAGCGGATCAAAGGGGAAAGAACTGTAAGGAAGGAACATAGACCATGATTATTCGACCACGCAGGCTTAGAAGGACGGCCACATTACGGGAGATGGTGAGGGAGACCAGACTTTCTGTGAAAGATTTCATCTCTCCTCTTTTTGTCAAGCACGGCCGAGACAAGAAGGATCCGATTCCCTCGATGCCCGGTCAGTATCAATTTTCGGTTGACACCATCGTGAAGGAATCCGAAGCGCTATGGTCACTCGGGATCCCCTCGGTAATCCTCTTTGGACTGCCGGACAAAAAGGATGAAAAGGGAAGCCGGTCGTGGGCCGAAGATGGCGTTGTTCAGCAGGCGGTCGCCGCCATCAAAGATCGATTGCCGGACATGGTGGTGATCACCGATGTGTGTCTCTGTGAGTATACGGATCATGGCCACTGTGGGGTGATCAAAAATGGTCAGGTTGACAACGATGACACGCTCGAACTACTGGCCCGGCAGGCATTATCCCATGCCAGGGCCGGTGCAGATATTGTTGCACCTTCTGATATGATGGATGGGCGGGTGGCAGCCATTCGAGAGGCCCTGGACGCACAGGGGTACCAGGATACCGCGATTCTCGCGTATGCGGTAAAGTATGCATCGGCATTTTATGGTCCTTTTCGGGATGCCGCGGAATCGACCCCCCAATTCGGGGATCGGGCCGGCTACCAAATGGACCCCGCCAACGCGATAGAGGCCCAGAAAGAGGTCCAGCTGGACATGGAAGAAGGCGCAGACATGGTCATGGTAAAACCGGCCACACCCTACCTGGACATTATCAGTCAGGTCCGTGAAATAAGCCTCATTCCGGTGGCTGCCTATAATGTGAGCGGCGAGTTTGCCATGGTAAAGGCGGCAGAAGCCAGGGGATGGATCGACGGGGAAAGGGCCATGATGGAGATGCTTACCTCAATAAAAAGGGCAGGGGCAGATTTGATCCTGACCTATTTTGCCAAAGATGCGGCTCCTCTTTTAGGCAGGTGAATCTGGCTGCCAGAACCCATTGAAACTAGAGGCTCTTCAAGGATGAAGGATCCAAGGAATAACCTGCTGAGGCTGGTTGCCTGGGAGGTCACGAGGAGATGCAATCTGAACTGCGCCCATTGTAGGGCCGGATCAGAGAGAGGACCCTACCCCGGAGAAATGGATAGGGTCAAATGTTTCGAGATCTTGGAACAGATCAGCCTGGTGGGAAATCCGATCGTCATTCTCACAGGCGGCGAACCCTTACTGAGAGAGGATATCTTTGACCTGGCTGAAAAGGGCACTCAACTGGGGCTCCGAATGGTCATGGCGACCAATGGAACCCTTTTGACGCCCGCTCTCATTGAGAGGGTGAAGACATCTGGGATAAAGAGGGTGAGCATTTCCATTGACGGGGCCCATGAGGATCAGCACGATCATCTCAGGAAGGTCCCGGGTGCCTTCACAGGGGCTTTGGAGGGGATTCGTCTGCTCAGAGAGGCCGGTCTGGAGTTTCAGATCAATACCACCATAACAAGGCAGAATGCAGGAGAAATCAAGGATATCTTAGAACTGGCGATCCGTCTGGGTGCGGCCGCCCATCATATTTTTCTGCTGGTCCCAACCGGTCGGGCCAAAGAGATGGTAAGCCAGGAGATTGAGGCCCAGGAATATGAGGAACTGCTGCATTGGTTCAATCAAATGAGGGGTAAGGTTCCTATTCAATTAAAGGCCACATGCGCCCCCCATTATTACAGGATTTTACGACAAGAGGCCCGAGCCAAAGGGGAGGAGGTGCGTTTTGAATCCCATGGTTTGGATGCCGTGACCCGTGGCTGTCTGGGGGGCATATCCTTCTGCTTTATCTCCCACATTGGCATTGTTCAACCCTGTGGCTACCTTGAACTGAACAGCGGGGACCTGAAGGATTCCACTTTCCAATCGGTCTGGCAGGGGTCACCAATTTTTGATCAGCTCAGAGATTTTTCGTCCTACAAAGGGAAGTGCGGCAGGTGCCACTATCTCAAATTTTGTGGGGGTTGCAGGGCCAGGGCATATGAGGCCAGTGGTGATTTCCTGGAGGAAGAACCCTTATGCGCCTATGACCCCGTGAGCAAGGAAATAGCTTATGGTTGATCCCCTTTGATCGGCGGGCCAATCACTTCCCCACAACCTGAAACCTATGGCCTGTAACCCGTAACCTGAAACCCGTAATGCGCCACGACTATCAACATGGATGCCACAGACAAGAATATCCTAAATGAGATCCAGTCCGATTTTCCCATTACCCCCAGGCCTTTCCTTGAACTGGGGAGACGACTTGGTATTTCAGAAAATCAAGTGATCGAGGCCATAAAAAGGCTGAGAGATGAGGGGATTATCAGACGAATCGGGGGCAATTTTCATTCCAGTAAGCTCAATTTTGCGAGCACGCTCTGTGCCGCCAAGGTACCCCAGGAAAAGATCGACGATTTTGTTGAGATAGTGAACAGCTACCCCGGTGTTACCCACAACTATCTGAGAAACAACGACTACAATATCTGGTTTACCTTTATTGCTCAGGATATGGGCTATATCGAGAGGGCTCTTCAGGAGATTTCTGAGGTAACAGGGGTATCGGCGATCCGGAATCTTCCAGCCGTAAGGACCTTCAAGATCAAGGTCGATTTTGAGGTCTAGCTCAATACACCTGGGTTCCTCTGGCGATGGGATAGACCCTGCCATATCCGAAGGCCTTGGTGGTGATCTTAAGGCCTGTTGGGGCCTGTCGGCGTTTGTATTCGTTAAAGGCCAGGCGGTGCATCACGTCCTTTACGACACCCGGGTCATGTCCCCGGGCCACGATTTCCTCTACCCCTAGATTCTCCTCAACCGCGGCCTCCAGGATATCGTCCAGAATATCGTATGGTGGGAGGACGTCCTGATCCTTCTGGTTGGGCTTTAGCTCGGCAGAGGGGGGTCTGGAGATGATTTCGTGCGGAATTATTTCCCCATTTTTATTTATGTAGTTGGCGAGCCGATAGCACAAGGTCTTGGGGACATCGGAAATAACCGCCAGACCCCCGCTCATATCCCCGTAAAGCGTGCAGTATCCTATTGCCAGCTCTGATTTGTTCCCAGTGCTCAGGAGGAGGGCGTCAAACTTATTGGAAAGCGCCATCAGGAGATTGCCGCGAATCCGGGCCTGGATGTTCTCCTCTGCCTCCCCTTCCTGGAGACCCTTAAAGAGGGGGGCCAAGCCACGCTTATAGTTATCAAAAATATCATTAATAGACATCTCTTCAAATCGTATGCCCAGGTTCTCCGCCAGTTGCCGGGCACATTTCCTGCTTAAATCTGACGTGTATGGGGAGGGCATGCTGATACCCGTAACGTTCGAGGCCCCCACGGCCTCCCGTGCGATAAATGCCACCAGGGCAGAGTCGATCCCGCCGCTAAGGCCCAGAAGGGCCTTGCGAAACCCGCACTTTGAGATATAGTCCCGTGTCCCCATGGTGAGCCCCTTCAAAATGGTCTTTTCCTCCGGGGGCCAAGGATCTCGGATGGCTTCATAGGTCTTTTCCGTATCCCAAATAACAATATCGGATTCAAATTGTTTGCCAAGGCGGATCAAACTCCCGCTTTGGCCCACGACCATGCTCAGGCCGTCAAAGAGGAGTTCGTCATTTCCACCCACCTGGTTGCAAAATATGACAGGGATATCATACGCCTTTGAGAGCCGCTTTAATAGATCCAGTCTGTGGGTCTCCTTGTTCACGCCATACGGAGAGGCCGATAAATTGATAAGGACGTCAATCCCGGAGCTGGCCAGTTCCGACACAGGGTCCACATCGTACTGTGGGACCTCCGAAAAGCCGGCCCCACTCCATACATCCTCACACAGCGTGACACCCCACCGCTTTCCCCCCAGTTCAAATGTCATGCTCTCTCGGGAAGGTTCAAAATACCGGGTCTCATCAAAGACATCATAGGTGGGTAACAGTCTTTTTCCCCCTTTGGAGATTATTTGACCGTCCCTGATAAGGGCGACACCGTTTATGCAGGGCTTTCCGGTCTTGAAGGGGTTTCTCTCCGCATATCCGCAAAGGATCGAGATGCCCCATATTTCAGATGAAAGTCTTTCAAGTTGATCCAGGTTTTTGCTGATAAAGGCGGGTTTTTCCAATAGATCCCTGGCCGGGTATCCCAACAGAGACATCTCCGGAAAGACAGCCAACTCGCACCCGGCTTTTTTCGCCTTCTCCGTTGCATCCTTGATCAGAGAGGCATTATATTCAATGTCCCCGATAACCGGGTTTATCTGGCAGATAGCGATTTTCATGATATAGAGGATTAGCGCAGCACGGAAGAGATATCAAGGGGTTTTTGACGACTCACCAGTATGACAAGACCAAAAAAAGTGCTGTTCTCTTGGAGCAGGCTAAAAGGCCTCAGACCGAATGAAAGAGACCTGATCGGCCAAATTTTGGTCTGGGGAGACGGAATCCGATCACTCGGGCACAACAAAGACTGCAGATCCGTAGCCTACAACCCATCGTCCGCGACTCTCGGGAAAATCATCTCCGCTGTTGCGATAGTGGAGAACCGTACCTTTTTCGCATCCCTGGGAGCTTGCGAACTGGATTACGGCAAGGACCGGCATGATACCACAGAAGGTCTGTTTGGAAGGGCTCCAATTTTCCCTGATGGCGTCATGATCCATGGATCTTAGTTTCTCAAGCGTCTCTTTATCTGTGCGTGTTACAAGTGGATAACTTGGGTCATGAAGCATGTCAGAGCTTGCAACCACCAGGATTTTTTTCTCTTTTGAGAGCACGCCAAGTGCCTTTACCAGATCGTCCAGCGTTCGGGGGTCATGGTCACCAATAAGACCGACGACAATCTTTGTGCCCGGCAGTGCAGTCTGAACAAAGGGGATCTCATTTTCTGCTGAATGTTCACCTCCATGCGGGGCATAGTTAAAGGATATCCGTGGACTCCGTGAGACCAAAATTTTCGCGGCCTCCGGGTCTAGCTCCACCTCACCGAGGGGCGTCCGAATGGCATCGCCATCCATAATTGCCACCCCCGAAAACCCTCCGCGGTGACTCAACCCGAGGATGATGACCGTGTCTGGTTGATGGCCGGCCCCGGCATTTTCACTGATGGCACGAAACGCATAACCTGCCACCTTCCCTGAATATGGATAACCGGCGTGTGGCGCAATGACCCCCACAATCCTGCCGCCAGGATCGCCGACTCTGGCATCTTCGATGTATCCGGTGACCATGGCGTTCAGAACTTCCCTTTTTTCTGGAAACCATCTGCCGTCTCCAAAGGTTTTCCTGACGATTCGATCACCTTTCTTACTCATTTTTCCCTCACCCCCGCTCTGGGAACATGTAGCAAAAATAGGCACGAAAAGACACGCTGTTACAAAGATCAGGCGCCCGAGTGCGCTGTTTTCTGGCAAGGACTTCAACATTTTGATTAGAATTGGACCTCCAATTCACAGGGGCCCGGGATTATTGAGAGCATGGCCGTAAAAAGGATTTCTTGCCGGTCCATCAAGATCATATATCATAACTCTCCAACAAAATCGAAGCATTTTGGCCGCCAAATCCGAAGCTGTTGTTTATTGCCTTTCTGATGGGCTTTTCTATGGCCGTGTTGGGCACGTAGTTCAGATCGCAGTTTTCATCCGGGGTTTCGAGGTTTATGGTTGGATGTATTTTACCCCTTTCGATGGTTAGTGCGGTTGCAATGGTTTCTATCCCGCCAGACGCGCCTATCAGGTGGCCGGTCATGGATTTTGTCGAACTCAGGGGTACATCATAGGCATGCCTGCCGAGGGCCTTTTTTATGGCCACTGTCTCGATGGGATCATTTAAGGGCGTGGATGTTCCATGGGCGTTGATATAGTCGATCTCTTCGGGGGAGGACTTGCCTGTCTTCAGCGCGTCCGTCATGGCCCTTGCCTGGGCGTCTCCCGATGGATCGGGCATGGTGATATGATAGGCGTCTGAGGTGGTTCCGTATCCTGTCATCTCACAATAGATATGGGCTCCCCTGGCCAAGGCGTGTTCGAGTTCCTCCAGGATGACAATTCCTGAACCCTCTCCCATAACAAACCCATCCCTATCCTTGTCAAAGGGTCTTGAGGCCTTTTCAGGTTCGTCGTTTCTCCTGCTCATTGCATTTAAGGCAACGAAACCTCCAAATACAAAGGGTGTAATACAGGCATCGGCCCCGCCTGTTACCATAATCTTTTCTTCCCCAAGGATGATCTGTTTATAGGCCTCGATCATGGCATGGTTTGAAGAGGCGCAGGCGGTGGATACATTTGACGCGATGCCTTTTATGTCGAATTTAATGGTGACATTAACCGCCACAGAGCATATCTGGACGTGGGGGAGGGCAAAAGGGGAGACTTTCTTTGGACCTTTAAACTTGATAAAGCGTTTGAACCATTTTTCGGCCAGATCCATGTTTTGGGCACCAACACCCAAAATCGCCCCGATCTTTTCTGGATTTACACCCTTTAAAAGAAACTTCCCGGGCTCCTTATCTTTTTTGACAAATTCAAGGTCAAACCCCGCATCATCAAGGGCCAGTTTGGTCCCGCACATTGCAAATTCAGATGTTCTCCCAAAGTATCTGAAATCCTTGCTCCGTGTGATGAAATCCGTCAAGGAGAAGTCCTCAATGGTGCAGGCTACCTGTGAGGTATACTGATCCATATCGTAGTCTTCAAAATTGATTTTTTTCGCTCCAGACCTGCCATTGGTGAGAGAATCCCAGAATTTTTCCTTTCCTATTCCTACCGGGGTGACAGGTCCCAACCCGGTGATCACAACTCTCTTTTGCATAGGACGCCTTTCTTATATATGTCTGTTTTCCATGAACAACAATCAAATTGCCCTTTCAATAACACCGCCACCAAGAACCATATCCCCTGAATAAAGGACGACCGACTGTCCGGGGGTCACGGACTGTTGGGGTTGTTTGAAGACTATCCTGGCCCTGTTATCTTCGTGCGGAAATACGGTTGCATCGGCCTCCTTGTGTTTCAGGCGGATCTTTGCCTTTATGTTGTAAGGCCTATCGAGCCTTTCCATGGCTATCAGCCTTAGGTTTGTTGCTATCAGGCCATCGGAAAAAAGGTCTTCCCATTTGCTTACCACGAGCCTGTTTCCTCTTGCATCGATCTCGGTGACATAGAGCGGTCGCGGTGATGAAATGCCCAGTCCCCGGCGTTGGCCAACAGTGTAATGGATAATGCCCCGGTGTCTCCCAAGAATATTGCCATCTTTATCTACGATATCGCCCTCTTTTATCTCTTCATGGGCAAAGAGGGGTGAGTAGTCGTTCCCGGCAATAAAGTCCTGGCTTTCCGGACGTGCTGCTGTTTCAAGGCCCAGGGAACCGGCTATTTCCCTTATTCTCTTTTTTGTGTAGGCTCCGATGGGAAAGAGCGTGGATGAGAGTTGCCTGGGTGTGAGTGTATACAAAAAATATGATTGATCTTTTGATAGATCTGCCGACCTCTTAAGGAGAAAACGGCCTTCTGATTCGACTATCTGTGCATAATGGCCCGTTGCAAAAAATTCAAAGCCGAGTCCCGTCTGTCTTGCCTTTTCCAGGAGAAAACCGAACTTAAGCCTGTGGTTACACACGATGCAGGGGTTTGGTGTCTTGCCCCCAAGGTACTCATTCCTGAAATATTCGATGACATATTTCCGGTATTCCTCTATCAGATCTATGATGTGAAATGGGATGCCGAGTCTCCTGCAGACAGAAGCCGCCATATCCATATCTTCTTTTTCACCTGGTCCGAAGCAGGCATGTCTTTGGGATTCTTTCAAGGCCACAGAGCCATCAAATATCTTCATGGCAATACCCATGACCTCATATCCCTTCTCCAGTAGGAGGGCGGCGGCAACCGAAGAATCCACACCGCCACTAAGCCCGACCGCGACCTTTGCCCTTTTTTCTTGTTTCATGCTGAAATACGAGAATAGCGAAGGCAATCAATTACTTGGATAATGCCGACAATATGGATTAACTCCACCCTACTCGCATCTTTCTTCAACAATCGAATATCGAACAACCGAGTCCCGAATTACGAATTCTGAGGGCAAAATCAATGAGACGAT
>JABMQV010000168.1 GCA_013203065.1 Desulfobacteraceae bacterium
CCTCAGGTCAAGAAGGATGCCGTAGCGGGTTACGGGGCACAGATAACCTTCTGCCCCCCTACCCTTAAAGATCGAGAGAAGCGCCTCATCCAGGTGATAGAACGGACAGGTGCGGCATTCATTCACCCTTACGACGATTACCGCATCATCGCCGGACAGGCGACCGCGACCATGGAACTACTGGAAACGGTCCCGAATCTCGATGTCATCATGACACCCATCGGTGGAGGCGGCCTCACAAGCGGAGCCGCACTGGCCGTCAGGTACCTTTCCCCCAATACCAGGATGGTTGCTGTTGAGCCTTATGGTGCGGACGATGCTTATCGTTCCTTCCAAACCGGCCGTCTCGTTCCCTCAGAGAATCCGCAAACCATCGCGGATGGTCTCCTCACTTCGCTCGGTGATAAGACTTATCCGATCGTCAGGGATTATGTAGACCACATTGTGAGGGTGACCGAAGATGGCATTATTGCGGCGATGCGGATCATCTGGGAACGAATGAAAATCGTGGTTGAACCATCAGCGGCAGTGCCACTGGCTGCACCCGTCACCCAAGGCTTTGATATGGAGGGAAAACGTGTGGGAATAATCCTTTCCGGGGGCAATGTTGACCTGGACAGGCTCCCCTGGCTCAATAAGGCGGGCCTTGGGCAGCCCTTTAAACCTTGAACTTTGAACCCGTGAATCCCGGCAAGTTTCTGAACCGCTACCCCAGATAGGCCTCTTTTACTCTTGGGTTTTCCAACAGTTTGCCGGCCTGATCTTCCAACACCACCTGACCCGTCTCGATAACATAGCCGTAATCACCCAATTCCAGGGCAGCCTGAGCATTTTGTTCCACAAGGAGAATCGTCAGGCCTTCGTCCCTGATGCGGCGAATAATATCCATTATTTGCTCCACCACCAGGGGCGCCAGACCCAAAGACGGCTCATCCAGGAGAAGTAGTCTGGGGGTTCCCATCAAGGCCCTAGCTATGGCAAGCATCTGTTGCTCTCCCCCTGAGAGAGTCCCCCCCATTTGCCTGAGACGTTCCTTCAGGATAGGGAACAGGGCAAAGGCCCTTTCCATGGATTCGACAATACCGGCCTTGTCCTGTCTCAAGTAGGCTCCCAGTCTCAAATTCTCCTTCACCGTGAGGTCCGGAAAGATGCGCCGCCCCTCCGGGACCTGAACAATCCCTCTTCGAACGATGGCCTCGGGTGGAAGCCTGTGAATCGGCTTTCCTTCATGGTGAATTTCACCGGAGGAAATTGGCTGGATTCCGCTGATGGACATGAGTGTTGTGGACTTGCCGGCCCCATTTGCCCCTATTAGACAACAGATGCTGCCTTCCCGTACCCTCAGGGATATGTCTTTCAGGGCGTGGATCTTTCTGTAATAACTGTTCACATCCTCAAGTCTTAGCATGGGTCGCGCCCCCACCCAGATAGGCTTCTATGACCTTGTTGTTTGCCCTGATTTCATCGGGTGTCCCGTGGGCAATGAGTTCCCCATAGTCAAGCACGTAGATTTGATCTGCCAAGTTCATCATGACCTTCATGTCATGTTCAATGATCAGGATCGTGATACCCCTGTCACGGATCTTGAATATGAGTTGGATCAACTGAGATGACTCCTGCGGATTCATACCGGCAGCGGGTTCATCGAGCAGCAACAGTTGGGGGTTGGACGCCAGGGCACGAGCGATCTCCAAGCGACGCTGTTCTCCATAGGCCAGGGTCCCTGCAAGATCGAAGACCCTATGCTCAAGGCCCACAAAACGGAGCTGTTCAATGGTCCGCTCCTCGGTTAACACCTCTTCCCTGCGCTGGGAGGCGGTCCGGAAAAGGGTGCCCCACACGCCGGCATGCATCCGGCCGTGAGCACCGATCTTGACATTATCCAAAACACTCAAATTGAAAAAAAGGCGGATGTTTTGAAACGTCCGAGCCATCCCAAGCCTGCTGATGGCATCCGGTCCCAGCCTGAAACCGTATAGCTGACGGGTCTTCCGCAAGAGCAGTTGCCATATGAAATACAGGCTGAAGGGGACCACAAGGATGCCCCAGGGAACAGCCCCATAGGCCAGGGATATCTTGGCTCCGGGGAAATTCCCCAGTGATGAGATGTGGCTCAACCACCAGATCGCCAGGTAGAGATCACCTGAAAGAAAAGCAAACATGATTCCCCATGCCCATATCTCAAATCGCTTGAGTTTTTGAAGCACCAACAGGCGTATGCTCAAAATAAAAATGGTCAGCAAAGTCAGCTCAAGCTTGTAAGCGGTCGCGGGGAGAAAAAACGACCAGAAAAGGGGGGCCCAGAGCAGGGTGAAAATGAGAGATAAGAGAGTGCATCGATGGGTCATGTTTTTTTTCCGGGTGGACAGATGGGGAATAATGGAGTTATCCTGGAAAACGATCTGCCCCTCGGATGACTGGTAGAGGCTGCTGAGGCAGTTGAAAAGGGTCGTCTTCCCCGCACCGTTGGGCCCGATGATCCCGACTATCTGCCCGGGTTCGGCCTGCAGGTCTATATCGCGAAGCGCCATAAGACCCCCAAAGACCTTTGAAAGGTTTCTAATTTTCAGGATAGGCTCCATAGGATAGCCGGTTCCGGTTACTTATTTCCCTCAG
>JABMQV010000169.1 GCA_013203065.1 Desulfobacteraceae bacterium
AACAGGAATTCCCGAACGCCGATTTTTCTTGACATAAGGTCTTTTTTTTCATTCCATCACTAAGAGACTTTCCACTAATCAGTTAACCTCTATTAAGGAGGCTTCCCCTGTGAGAAAACACCTCAAAATGTGCATGCCTATCTCCTGACAGAATCCGGGGTTCTGTTGGGAGTCTAAATGCCCTGTTAAATCAATTCCTTTATAGAAAAAGCTATATGAAATGCCTTTGTGCTTTCTCTATAAAGTCATTCTTGTGTTTAAGCAGCAAAATCATTCAAGAAATAGAACGTCAATTATGGCAAAATAACCTGTCACGGCCAGGTTCGATAATTTCAGGGCAAATGCCGCAGAGGAGATATTAGAAGAATATATATAGATATCTTTAGATGGGTTTTTGCGAAACAGTCAAATGGAATGGAGGAACCTGAAATGAAAAGGATTAATGCATTGATTATTGGTATTTTCCTGGTAGCTTCTTCGGGTTTTTTTCCGGGATGCGTCACGGACACGGCAACGCTAAAGATCGAAAAAAGCCTGCCCCAAAACAAGCTTGCATATTATAATGACTCCTTTGATAAATTCCGTACCGATTTGTGGGAAAAGGCCGGGTATATTAGTGAGGCCCAAAAAGACAATTTTAAGCTGGCAGATATGAATATTGAAGATGGCAAATTACGGATTCAAACCCAAACCGGTTGCTTCAGCAAGGGGGGGCTGGCGTCTAAGTATGCCCTCAGGGGAAACTTTGACGTTCAGGTAGATTGTCAGATCGATTTTCTGCAAGGTGTTCACGGCATGGATCATTCGTTGATGTTTCTTGTTAGTGAAAAGAGCACAGCACTTAGGGGAAAGGGCACTGTATTCATCGGATTGTTCAGGAAAGAGGGTCGTGATTTCAGCGCCATCTTTTCTGCCTATACAAAAAAAGGAATCCTTTACCGTGGAAAGTTGCACAAGACTGGTAATTTCGATGGCAGCCTGCGGATGGTCCGTGTAGGTAACAAGATAACTACATTATACAAGAAAAAGGGAGATACGGAATGGGAGAGGATGAATACCTTCCCGTATACTACGGGAGATGTTTTCCTCGGCTTTAAGCTGCAAAATTTTACAAGCAAGAGGACTTCCATTACAGCAGAGTCATCCATAACCGCAACATTCGATAACTTCAGGATAAACGCTGCAGCGGGGATAACTGAGGAAGAGATATAAATACAGGAGGTCGCCATGCGAAAAAAAATAGAATATTCCTTTGGTCTCTGCCTACTTTGCCTGCCTCTCTTGCTACCTGGAGGCGATGCTGTATCATCCACAACTAATGAGCCTCCGCCTACTTCTATCCAAAAGAATACGCCTCATAGAGGGTCTACCTATTACAACGATACCTTTGATAAGCTGAGAGATGACATATGGAAGGAATCTCGAATAATGCCTCGTGGGCCGCAGCTGCGTCCCCTGAAGCCATATATCACAAGCACAGATGGAAAACTGAAGATTGAGACCAAGACGGGCGATTTCTGCACGGGCGGCCTGGTATCAAAATATGCACTTAGAGGTGACTTTGATATTCAGGTGGACTGCCACATGGATTTTCTGAAAAAGACACCCCAAATGGACCAGAGCGTGCTCTTTGCGGTAAGAGAAAAAGATAAGGGTGCCTGGGGATATATCGGCTTAGCAAAAAGAGGCGACCACAAGTCAGTAATTGTCTCCGGATATTGGGAAAATGGTAAGGCCCTATCACCAAAAGGGCATCCGGTCGGTGACTTTCATGGAACTCTGCGAATTGTGAGGACAGGCAATAAGATAACCACATCATATAGGAAGGAAGGGGAAACAGAATGGGAAAAGCTCCTTACCTTTCAAGGCATGACAGGGGGGGTCGTGCTGGGCTTTGAATTGAAGAATTTCTTTAGTAAAAGGACTTCCATTCAGGCAAGATTACCCTTTGCGGTAAGCTTCGATAATTTCAGGATAAATGCTGCACAGGCAGTAATAGAAGAAATCGCTCCATCGGTCGTTACTACAGATTGCGACAAGGCCCTGTCGCTTTTTTGGGAAGGACGGTTAGTCTCCGAAAAAGAAGATGCCTACCGATATTATATGGAGGCCATTGACCTATGCCCCGGTTTCATAAGGCCATATGAACTGATCGGTAACTATTTGCGGAAAGAGGGTAAGAGCGAAAAGGCCATAGAGGCTTTCAAAAAGGCTGCTGAACTGGGCAGTCCCAATTATAAGCTATACTATCTTCTTGCCAGTTTATTGTTTCAAAGGGGCGAGCTTGATGAAGCAAGCAGATACCTCAACAAATCTCTTGACATAAGAGGAGATTACCCGAAGTCGCTGGCCTTAAAATCCAAAATTGAGAAAGAGAAGGACACGAGTGGCCCTAAAATCATTCTTTATGAGCCAGCTACAAGGCGGGGGCTGAATCTGATCAGCCAGAAT
>JABMQV010000170.1 GCA_013203065.1 Desulfobacteraceae bacterium
AGTGCCATCAGGCCCAAGGATTCTGTTTGACGGTTTATTTGAATCTTGATACTATGTTCAGCAATTGTTGATCTTTTGTCAACTCTACTTAAGGAGCGAGATATGAACTCCAAGCTACTGTCTGTAATCCCTTTGGCCGGCATCTTGCTGACGACATTGCTCTATTTTCCACATACCGCTCTTGCAGAAGAGCCAAAATTGTTCATCCCTGATAAGGCGTTTTGCGCCAAGATGCTCCGATTCGGCAAACAGGCCTATGTAAGGGGAAAGTACCTGGATGCCAAAGAATATTTTCGAAAGGCGGTCCAGGCGGATCCAACATCTTCGGTGGCATGGAGGTATTATGACCAGGCCGTGATTTTTGCACTCGCGGAAAAGGTCGAAAAGAACGCAGACCTCACCCTACCGGGTACCTCCGAGAGGGGTGAAAAGGGGGCTGCAACAACCGTTTCGCCCCCCCCGCCCCCACCCAAACCCGCTGGCAAGGGAAAAGAAGCTGACCCCGATGACGACGAAGAGGAAGGCTGCTAGTAAGAGTGAGACATGGCCATGAATGATGAAAATGGAGAAAAAGTATTACCGGAGATCCTCAAACGGGGCTATCAAACCGTTTTTTATGAAAACTGGCCCATGTGGGTCGGCGGACTCCTGATCGGTATTGTCAGTATCATCACCTTTGCCTGGGCCAGGCCATGGGGCGTTGCCGGCGGTTTGAGGAACTGGGGGGACTGGTTTTTCAGTCTTGTGGGTGCCTATCAGCACACACCCGTGTCCCCTCTCATCTCAACAAACTCCATTCTCACCCTGGGCCTGCTGTGGGGGGCCTTTGGTTCCGCCCTCATGTCCAAACAGTTCGCCATTCGAATGGCTCCGCCCTTCGAACTCCTCAAGGGGATTGTCGGTGGTTCTCTTATGGGTGTCGGGGCAGCCATGGCAGGGGGATGCAACGTGGGGGGGTTTTACTCTGCCGTGAGTGCCCTATCTTTTAGCGGTCTGGCAATGATGGTGGGCCTCATAGTGGGTGCCTATCTGGGCCTGCGCTATCTCTATTGGGAATTGGAACACGTGCCGTCAGGGTCAACCGGCGGCGGGGTGAAAAAAAAGGAAGGCAATGGATTCAATTGGCTCCAAATCGAACCTTACCTGGGTGCGGCCATGTTCCTCGCGGCTATTGTCTGTGCATGGATTTACGGCTCAGCGGCCTATACGCGGATCGGAGGACTGCTGTTGTGCGGCATAGCCTTTGGTGTAATTATTCAGCGGACACGTTTTTGCTTCGTGAGGGGCTTTCGTGACCCGTTTATGACCGGTGAGGGTGAGGTCCCCAGGGCGATTGCCACAAGCCTGATAATAAGTGTGTTGGGCTTTGCCGCGCTGAAATGGACCGGACTACGGGGGGAAAACGCTTATGTGGCCCAGGCCTTCTGGTTTGGCGGCCTGGTTGGCGGCATCATATTCGGTTTTGGCATGGTCGTGGCCGGGGGGTGCGGAAGCGGTTCTGTGTGGCGTGCCGGGGAGGGACAGGTAAAACTCATCCTGGCAGTCATCTGTTTCGCGCTGTCCACGTCTCTTTTTAAGGCCCTGATTAAGTCCTCAGAAGGTCTCACCGCCTTGATGGGCCATCGGGTCTTCCTCCCTGACTTTCTGACCTATAAATGGACGCTGGTAATCATAGTCTTGATCATGTCCGCCTATTATATGGCGGCAACCTGGAACGAGGAGACGGACAAATTTACTGTGGAGTTATAAGAAATCGTGATCCAAAACTTGAACCAAATAGACTGAAAAGGAGGTTTTTGAACATGGTAGATGACATCACACCGGATGAGACACTGGATTGCCGGGGCCTGAGTTGCCCCATGCCCGTTCTCAAAACAAAAAAGGCCATTAACAAAATGAAATCCGGTCAGATCCTGGAGATCCTGGGGACCGATCCAGGTACAAAAAATGACATGCCCGCCTTTACCAAGAGGGCCGGACATGAGTACCTTGGAGATAAGGATGAGGAGGGCTTTACACGCCTTTATGTAAAAGTGAAATGACCCGAATCTCTCCATAAACCAGCAAATTGCTGTTATACAAAGGAGAAGAACTGTTATGGCCAAATCTTTAGGGGTCTTCGTGACCTCTGACCGTCATCTGGACAAGGTCATAGATCTGTGCAAGGCCGCGAAGAACAAAGGCATAGAGGCAACCGTCTTCTTTACCCACCTTGGGACCCTGTTGACCCAAGACCCCAGGTTTGCGGAACTCGACGGCCTGGGTAAGTTGTCCTTATGTAACGTGGGGTTTGAGAGTCACGGGCTCAAACCGCCCGTGCCCGGAGTGGATGAAAAAGACTATGGCACACAGGCCCGAAATGGAGAAATGATCGAGGAGTGCGACAGATACGTCGTATTTTAGGGGGGCGAAACACATGAAAAACATCAAACACGCGGCATTCATAATTCGCAGGGAAGAGGACCTTTGGGAGGGTTCTCGCTCCACACTTGGCTTGGCGGTTGAGAATTTTTATTCCTACATGTTCGTACTCGACATTGAGGTGGACATGACCGAAGCCTATAAAGAGAATCTGGAATGGCTGGAGGATATGGAGTGCGAGTACTTTTCCAATAATAAGGTCAATGCGGAAAAACATGGTTTTAACTATATGAGTCTTGAAGAAATTGGCGAGAAGCTCAAAGAAATGGATCTAATCATACCGTTTGGGGGTTACGGATGAAAACACTTCACATTCTGAAAACAGAACCTGACAAAAACACAGAGACCCTCATGGATATTCTTTCAAAGGGGGAAGAGGCGACCGTATTTAGACTCTATGAAGATCGGGATTTTGAAGAACTGATCGATCTTATCTTTGAACACGACAAGACCGTCTCCTGGTGGTAACAAAAGGCTCCCCGCCCGGGCGGGGAGCCTTTCCTATCCCAACGCTAGCTCACCGGCTACGCTTTTCTTCTAAAATTCCTGATCCAGATCGACATCATCCCGCTCATACTGGGCATCTCTCAGTTTATTGGCTGCTTTGATCTCTTCCTCGCTCCAGGGCTCCACAATCAGGGAGTCCGCCACAAGTTCCCACAGATATTTGACCTCTACCCCCAGGCCGTATTCCTTGTCCAGGGACTTCATGATCTGATCCCGGCAGTTGTGACAGGGGGCAACGACCATCTTGGCGCCCGTGTCCTTTATCTGCTTTGCCTTTACACGGCCGTAAAAGATCCTCTCCTGTTCATAGGGCATGGCCCAGGCACCGCCCCCGGCACCACAGCAGAAGTTGTTCATCTTGGTGGGGTACATCTCCACATAGTTCTCGCAGCACTGCTGGGTGATCCACCGGGGCTCCTCAAAATAGCCGTGACCAAAGGTCTTAAACCCCTTGCGACCATAGTTGCAGGGATCATGCACCGTGGTAAGCTCCTCATGGATGGACTTATCCAGCTTTATCCGCCCCGTCTCTATGTACTCCTTCAAAAGATCATGAACCGATATCACGTTGTATTTCTCAAGGACCTCGGGAAACCAATTCTGCAGACCAAGCCTGGTCGCAAAGTAGGCGTGGCCTCATTCGGGCAACAGCAGCGTCTTACACTCCAATCGCTCCAGGTGCTCCACGATCCTCCCAACAAAGATTTTCATGGACTCATCATCACCGGAAAAAAGACCCCAGTTGACGCCCTCCCAGTTCTCAGAGGGCACGGTCCAGTCCTCTTTGGCCGCATAGAAAATGCGCCACCAGAACTTCATGTCATCGGGCTCCCCAAAGGGTTCCTTGGAATTGACGGTCAACAGGATATTGGCGCCCTTTTTGTCCACAGGCACATAAAACCCCGGAAACCCCTCATCCTCGTCCATCTCTTTGGCCAGATCGGCCAGAAGGAAAAGAAAATCATCCCTGGGAATCCCCAGGTTATTTCCCCTCTCGAGATCCATCACCACACCCTTGTGGATGGGACCGGGCACCTTGTCCCTCTCACGAAGCCCCCTTGCCTTGCGCATCATCTTGAGGATCTCAACCCCCTGGGGACAGGCATATTCACAGCGGCCGCACAGGGTACAGATCCAGGGGAATCTCGAATCAACCAGTTCCTGATCAAGCCCCAGGGCTGCCATACGCCCGGCCTTCCGGGGATCCAGCCCGTCCCCACCCGTGCCAGGGCAGCCCCCCGCGCAGGTCCCGCAGGCAAAACATACATCGGCCC
>JABMQV010000171.1 GCA_013203065.1 Desulfobacteraceae bacterium
AGGCGGACGGGCGAGGCGGGCGGGGTTCAACGTTCAGGGTTTGGGAAAAGACTGAGATTAGATCCCCGACATGCTCGTAAAAAATGCGGGTTTTGCCAGATCATTGCCAAGTACCATGTTCCAGGTCCGCCTGCCTCGCATGTCATGTACGAAACGAGCTTATCCCAAGAGGTCGGCAATGGCGGGCAGGTTTGTGGGATGTGGAAGCGGTCAAAAATTGAGTAGAGGTGTTGAGAAAGGTTTTGTCCAATGAGAAGAAAAGAGCAGGAAATCACCGATAAAGAAGAGATCGAAGCCATTATCCGAAGATCCTTGGTCTGCCGGGTGGCACTGGCCGATGAAGGCACGCCATACATTGTCCCCCTCTGTTTTGGGTACCAAGACAATACCCTCTATTTTCACTCTGCCAGAGAAGGCAAGAAACTGGACATTCTCAAAAAAAACAATAGGGTCTGTTTTGAGTTTGACATTGATACCGAGATTCAAAAGGACAAAGACCCATGTAACTGGGGCATTCAGTATAAGAGTGTCATCGGGTTTGGTGAGGCCTCTTTTGTTGAGGACCTGGAGAGCAAGAAGAGGGTCCTGAATATTGTCGTTGGTCAGTACGGGGGAGGGCCCTTTGAATTTCCGGATGCCATGGTACAAAAAACTGCCGTAATCAAAGTTAAAGTCACAAGCATGACCGGCAAGCGATCCTCCTGAAACCAAGACGGGCTTGTCATGTTTATCCTGTTGTCCTGTCCAAAAACAGGTGATGAGCGTTTACAACGTTGATGGGGTTTCCGGACATGAAGGCATTGATGTTTTTGACGGTCTCTGCCATGAGCCTCTTGCGGGCGCCCAGAGTCGCCCAGGCGATATGGGGGGTAATCAGGCAGTTCTTTGCCCCCAGTAAAGGGTTATCAGACCGGATGGGTTCAACAGAGGCAACATCCACTGCGGCACCGGTTATCTTTCCACTGTTGAGGGCATCGGCGAGGGCACTTTCGTTTACAAGCCCTCCTCGGGCGGTATTTATGAGGAAGGCGTGGCTTTTCATCGCGCCGATCAATTTCCTATCAACAAAGCCCTCATTATCTTCGGTCTGGGGGCAGTGAAGCGTCACCACATCCGACTCCGAGAAAAGTCCCTCCAAAGAGCTGCATCGGGAAAAAGCGTAGTTGGGATTCTGTTCGCATATTGGATCAAAGGCCATGACCTCCATTCCAAAAACATTGGCCAGTTCCCCCACGCGACGTCCTATCCTCCCGAACCCCACAATGCCTATCTTCTTCCCCTTCAATAAGACCTGGGGGCTTTTCCAGAAACACCAGTCGGGGGCCATTGCCCACTCTCCCTCTTTCGTGGCCTCGTTATGATCACCCAAATGATGGCAGAGTTCCAGGAGGAGTGCAAAGACAAACTGGGCAACGGAATCCGTACCATATTCCGGGACATTTGAGACGGGGATCCCGTTACGGCCTGCCGTTACGATATCGACCATGTTAAAACCGGTGGCCGTTACAGCAATGAACCTGAGTTCTTTTAGCTGTTGTATCGCGTCCGCTGAAATGGGTACCTTGTTGGTGAGGATAATCTCGGCACCTCTGCCACGGTCGACCACTTCCCGGGGATTTGTTCTGTCGTATTTGATGAATTCGCCAAACCCCCTGACTTCGTCCCACGAAAGGTCTCCCTGATGTAACGTATAGCCATCCAGAACAACGATTTTCATTTCATTCCCCAGAGAACATCTCCCGAGTTCTCCTTTACTTTAATCGCCCCTTTCGAAATGCTTCAATATATTCCAGACAAAATTCATCCTTTGCAATAATCGCCAACGATGCCTTGAGCGCCCCAAAGAGCTGCTTGTCTGTGGGATCCAGAATGGCAGAATCCAACCCCCGCGTGACAGCCGCCACCAGAAACGTTCTGTTGATGAGCTTTCTATTGGGCATGCCGTAGGAGACGTTTGTCAAGCCGCACGTGGTGTGGACACCGGGGAATTCCTTCATGATCTGCTCAATGGCATCTATTGTGGCAAGCGCGGATTCTGAATTGGTGGCAATGGGATATACAAGCGCATCAATGTAAAGATCATCAAGGGGAACGCCCGCCCCCGTGACCTTTTCAACCAATCGTCCGGCCAGCCGCAGTTTGTCCGCTGCCGTATGAGGGGGGAGTTCTTCCGCCTGACACAATCCAATAACCTTGGCCTTATGTTCAGCGACCAAAGGGAGAATTCCATCCAAACGGGCAGGCTCCAGCGTGATGGAGTTGACCATGGGGGTCCGGTTGACCAGAGGAAGCACAGCCTCGATGATCTTCGGATCCGGGCTGTCGATGCAGAGGGGCAGATCCGTCACTTCCTGAACCACCTGAATCAGCCATTTCAGATAGTCCGCTTCCTCCTTTATAAATGTACCAGCGTTGACATCAACATAATCAGCTCCCGCTTCAGCCTGAGCCTTTGCTTCCTCCTGAATCAAAGCTGCGTCCTTGGCTTCCGTGGCCTCCGCGATTGACTTCCGGGTTGAATTGATTCTTTCCGCGATTATCAGCAAACTCTTCTCCTTCAAAACAGATCTGTTTAGAAACCATTCATCAACATAGCCGGACGAGACGTCCCTGGGATGAAAGACAGGATCTCACTTTGTCTGAACAAAGCCCCTGGCCAGCCGGACCGCCTCCGTGGCATCTTCGCCGTAGCCATCCGACCCGATCTCTTCTGAAAATTTCGCGTCAATGGGGGCCCCGCCCACCATGACCTTGATGCCATTCCGCAACCCCTTATGCTCCAATGTCTCAATAACATTTCTCATTTCCGGCATTGTGGTCGTCAGCAAGGCAGATAGCCCCAGAATATCCGGCTTTATTTCTTCCACTTTTTCTGTCACCATATCAACGCTCATATCCACTCCGAGATCAATGACATTGAAACCGGCCCCTTCCAATATCATAATAACAAGGTTTTTCCCGATATCATGGTGATCGCCTTTAACGGTTCCCATCAGAATGGTACCCCTAACTTCGGCCATATCGCCCTTCAAGAGGGGCTTGATAATTTCCAGGGCTATCTTGACTGTCCTGGCAGAGACAAGCATCTCGGGAACGAAGATTTCGTTTTTCGAAAATTTTTCGCCCACGATATCCATCCCGGCGATGAGGGAATCATTTATGATTTTGTTCAAATCAACCCCCTCGGCGATGGTCTTTTTTGCCATGTCTTCTATCTCTTTATACTTTCCATTGACGACGATGGCCTTAATTTCCTCAAGTCGTTCACTCATTATTCTTGTCCTCCTTATCCGATTAATATCCTTCGTGCGCTGCCGAAACAATCGCCTTGAGATTTTCCAAAGGGGTGGCCAAGGGTATGGCACACTCCGGACCGATGATGTCCACCCCGGCATCAATGGCATAGCGCACCTGTTTATGGACATCTTCAGGGGTCCCCAGGTAAAGTGTTTGGGGGTTGTTGATATTTCCTACCATACAAACACGATTGCCAATCTTTTCCACCGCAGCCTTTGCATCCACCTGCCATTCGAAATGGTACCCGTCAAAACCTGCATCTGCAAACAATTCCAACCGGTCCATACAATTCCCGCAAACATGAAGGATGAGAGGACCCTTTATGGCGGCAGTCAGTTCCTGATGGATGGGCAAAAGGTACTCCTTATAGGTATAGGAACCCACCAGGTTTCCGGTGGCATGATCGGCGAGGACCACGACGTCAGCCCCGGCCTGAAACTGTGCCCTGGCAGAGGCGATCGTGGCCGACATCAGCTGACGCAGCATTTTTACCACCTTCCCTTTCTCCTCCATCCCGATCTGAAGCAAAAAATTCTGTGTGCCCGCCATGTGGTAGGAGAGTGTCCACGGCCCCATCACTTTGCCGATAATCGCGGCTTCTCCACCCACATGACGCCGCAGGATAGAAAGGGCATCAAGGACGACACGCATGGCGGGCCTTTCCAGAAAATCCTCCGGAACCTCAATGTCAGAAAAATCCTCGTGGGGGGAATTTTTGGCATCCGGCATCCTATCCCGATCACCCCAATCCATTTTACATCCGAGGGCGGCCGCCTCCTGATCTACACTATATTCAGGCATGACCGTATCAAACCCGATGACCTCATGGCCTGCCAGGGCCAACTCGGCCATTGCCTGCGGCTCCAGATGGGCCTCAGGGAAAGACACCCCGCACGCGTCCATCAGCCCATGACAGGCGATGGAAGTAGGATTTCCCACGGGGGGGCGCTCGCCCTTTCTCCCCCCATACAGGGCGGACATGATCAAATTGTAAGGCGTCGATTTCATGAGGGTTTGCCCTTTCTTTAAATTTTTCGATCGTCCTGCCAACCGCCACGGTTCGAAGGGCTACCCCACCATCATACTCGGCACCGGGACCCACAGAACATTGCTCAAAGAATAAAGCCTGGCGGCTTTCCTCCGTTACTAACGCTAATTTATAGAATCATTGACGCAAGTTGTAAAGGAAAGAAAAATCCTCACCGGGGTGGACATCAGTCCCCTTTTACCGGTTGCTCTTTGAAATGATTTGATATATCTTCCCGTCACCGAATCTCGGCAATTTGAGGAGAGGGGCTATGGCAGAAAACCAGGTAGAGCTTTTGTTTGGAGAGGGTGCCGTAGATCTGAGGCTTCCGGAATCGGTTGGCCTCCTGAAAATGCAACGTCTCGATGCATTTTCCGATCCCGTGGGAGGTGTTTACGATGCATTGACAAAGCCTGTTGAAAGCCCCCCTTTGAGAGAATTGGCGAGCGGGAAAAAAAACGCCTGTGTGGTCATTTCTGATTTTACCCGCCCTGTCCCCAACCGGATCATCCTCCCCCCGATCCTCCATACCCTTGAGGAGTGCGGGATCAAGAGGAACCATATCACCATCCTTGTGGCCACCGGTATGCACCGGCCCAACCTGGGGGAAGAATTGCAGTACGTGGTGGGCCGGGAGATCATGGACAAATACAAGATCATCAACCACTATTGCCGTAAACCAGAAGGGTACAGAAAGATAGATGAAATCGATGGTGCCCCGATTGAAATCAATACAGCCTATCTTGATTCGGATCTCAAGATCCTCACGGGTCTTATCGAACCCCATTATTATGCCGGCTACTCAGGTGGCAGGAAATCAATCCTCCCGGGCATCTCCAGCTTTGACACCATGAAGTTCATGCACTCTTTTGAAATGATTGACCATCCAAACGTGACCAATTGCGTGCTTGAGGGGAACCCTTTTCATGACTATGGCATTCAGGTTGCGGAGATCGCCGGCGTGGATTTTATTCTGAATGTGGTGATTAACAGAGACAGGCAAATCGCCGGGGTTTTCGCGGGGCATTACAACCATGCCCATCTGGCCGGATGCGAGATGGTGGGTGAGCACTCGCTGGTCCATGTTGATCGGAGAATGGATATGGTGATCTCCTCCGGAGGCGGCTACCCCCTGGACGCCACCTTCTACCAGATCAGCAAGGCCCTGATTTGTTCAAAGGATATCTTAAAAAAAGGAGGCACCATCGTCGTGGCCTGTGAGTGCCGCGAAGGCCTGGGAAGTCCGGAGTTCTGTGGGATACTGGAGTCCGTCTGCTGTCCTCAGGAATTCTTTGAAGGCTATTGCGACCCCAAGGATTTTGTCATTGACCAATGGTGCGCTCAAAACATCTATCAGGTGATGGACCATGCCGGACAAGTCTTTGTTTATTCACCGGGCCTTTCCCGCGAAAAGCTGGAAATGATCGGCGCCATCAAGACCGAAGACTTACAGGGAACCGTCAATCATCTGATCAAGAGCCACCCGAACACGGTGGTCGTTCCGGAAGGACCTTACGTGGTTGGAAGGGTGAAATAATGGCATTGGAGACATTATATGGAAGCCAAGTACGACTTTGAAAGAAAATACCGTGAACAGGTACTCAAGTGCTCACGATGCGGCTTTTGCCAGGCGGTTTGTCCCGTCTACGGGGCAACGCTTCGCCCTGCTTTGAACGCCCGGGGAAAGATGTTGCTGTTGAAGGAGGTCATGGAGGGACGGATAGACCTTAGCGATGAACTCATCGAAAGCCTTTTTCAGTGTACCACCTGCGCCAGCTGTACGGAAAATTGCCCGTCCGGAGTGGAAGTGCCTGAAGTGATCAAACAGGCAAGAAAGGATATGGTCAGTATCGGTTCCTGTCACCCTGCATTTAAGGGGATGCACCAGGTCCTGGAAAAACACACAAACATCTATGCCGAGGACAAGCCCGAGGACTTTGAAAGGGAGAGGGGCAAAAAGGCACAATATGTTTATTTTATAGGTTGTGTGGGCGCTTATCGGGAAGACGAATCCACCATGGCCACTCTGGAACTCCTGGACCGCCTCGGGGTGGATTACACCCTGATCGACGAGGTTTGCTGCAGTGGTGTCCTTGAGGACGTGGGGTATCGGATCAACCCAGATCTGGCTCGGAAAAACATAGATCTGATCCTGGCAACGGGTGCCGGGACAGTCATTACCGGTTGCCCCTATTGTTTCCGCACCTTTAACAATAAACCCCAATATTCTGAACTCAAAGAAAAGGGGACCAAGATCCTCCACATGACCCAATTCATGGAGGGTTTTGACCTTGGCGTAAAGACAGACAGCCTGGTAACCTACCATGACCCCTGTGATCTGGGAAGACACAGTGGAATATACGAAGAACCTCGCAAAACCATAAAGAAGATCGCAGAAAATTTTGTTGAGATGCCACACCACCATGCCGATGCCCTGTGTTGCGGGGCAGGAGGGGGCGTACGGGGGGCCTATGCCAAGAATTCTATCGCCATGGCCAGGCGCCGACTTGAGGAGGCCGAAGAGATAGGTGCGGAGGTGGTGTTGACGGAGTGTAACTCCTGCGTCCATAATCTCAGTAACGCCAAATTACGTAAACAGAAGTTCAAGATCTATAATATCACGCAATTCATCAATGAATTGATGGAAGAAACGGAAT
>JABMQV010000172.1 GCA_013203065.1 Desulfobacteraceae bacterium
CACTTTAAATCGTTTTGGAATCAACGTCCTCATTTAGGCCAATATACCAGATAGTTCAGGTTCAGGGAACATGAAAGCTCAGGTGTGCCGTTCACTACCAGTTTCTTAGATTTTTAAGGGCGTCCCGCTTCACGCTTCATCAGGTCAACCAAAGGCCAAGTGACATAAAAGGAAGAGGTACATTTGTCTTTGTTACGATTCATATCTGGAGGGCTGGTCTGGGCATGTCTAGCCCCTCTGTTCTATAGCGCCATGAGTGTATCAGCCAAAATAGCCGGTTCCCACCTGAGTGTTTGGCATATTGGCGCGAGCCGGTTTGGCCTTGGCCTATTGGTGACCCCGGTTATCGTCAAGGCACTGGGACTAAATCTCTGGGGACAACGTCGTTTTCTTCTCACCGTAAGAGGGCTATGCGGTGCGGTCGCATTCCTACTTTTGGTAGCGTCCTTCCAGAGGATTTCCCTTTCTCTGGCAATGGTCCTTTTCTACCTCTATCCGGCCTTTACGGCTCTTTTGTCTCCTTGGGTCACAGGCGAGCCAACCGCCAAGACAGCCTGGCCTTTTATATTTGGCGCTTTGTTTGGCACCAGCATGATCCTATGGCCATCTGAAGCTTCCGGAGCCCTAAACCTGGGGCATCTATTCGCCACCCTTGCATCGGTTTTGTGTGCGCTTACGCTTCTCCTGGTCCGGCGATTAGGCAGGGAGAACAACATCTACACCTTGTTTTTCTACCTTTGCCTGGCCGGGTTTCTTGCTAGTTTATGTCCATTACTAACGCAAGAGATTCCAATTCTTCCCAGGCTCACAGCCCCATGGGTTGCCGTTGCTGCGGTGGCCGTTTTTTCAATAGGTGCACAGCTTTCCATCAACCAGGCCTTAGTCTGTATTCCAACGTCGAAGGTAAGCGTTATGATGACAACCGAAGTGCCTCTTGTTGCCTGCTTTGGCGTGCTTTATCTGGGTGAGCCGGTCGGTTGGCGCCTGATCATTGGTGCCTTACTCATTTTTGTCTGTGGGATCAGTCTGAACCTCGTGCCAGCCAAATCAACTCCAGGTTGACCAGTGTGCGATGTTTGAAAACCTTGAACCGGTCGATTAAAAGGCGGTTTAAAGTAGAATACGACTCTGCTTCGCTCCGAAATCTATTCATTGTAGCCGACTTCGGCAGGCGGGTTGGAATAGTGGAATATTTCACCATTCCTTCATTCCATGTGTTAGGCAACCGAATAGGCCACAATAATTACTCCTAATTTCGGAAAGTTACATAAATTTCTGCACGTTTAGTCAACCATAGGATCGCAAACCCAATAATGCCAAAGCAAGGCGGCAATAAGTTTCCACCCCGAGGGGCAGCACATCCTCGTTGAAATCGAACTGGGGATGATGGAGCCCGATACATTCGTCCCGGCCCACTCCGAGGAGAAAGAAACACCCTTTTATGCGCTGCAGATAAAAGGCCATGTCTTCCCCGCCCATGGTCCTTTCAGGCTCTACCACTCTTTCCTTCCCCACCACCGCCTCGGCATATTGACGAACAACCGCCGATATGCCCTCATCATTGTATAGCGGTGGATAACCAAATTGGAAGTTTAACTCGTACTGGGCCCCCATGGATTCACAGACCCCCCGAACAACCTTTTCAATACGGGCTTCCCATGAATGCCAGATCTCCGTATCAAAGGTCCTTGTAGTCCCTGACATCTCGGCCTCACCCGGAATCACATTAAAGGCTGTGCCGGCATGAAAACTGCCGATGGTGACTACGGTCGGATCGAGCGGATTCATATGACGGCTCACAATACGGTGAAGAGCATTAACGACCTGAGTGCCCACCTCCAGAGCATCCACACACAGATGGGGCATGGCCCCATGGCCGCCCTTGCCGATGATCTTGATGTCAAAGCGATTCATGGCCGACATGAACGGTCCTGATCTGACACCGATCGTTCCCTCCGGAATACCCGGCCAGAGATGACACCCGACGGCATAATCAACCCTGGGACTATCCAGCACGCCGGCCTCGATCATCGGTTTTGCCCCACCCGGTCCCTCTTCTGCTGGTTGAAAGAGAAATTTGATACACCCTTTCAAGTTATCTTTGATCTTGTTGAGCACCGTTGCTGCAACCAAAACCATTGTCATGTGGGCATCGTGGCCGCATGCGTGCATAGCGCCATCATGCTGCGAGGCAAAGGGGAGCCCTGTCTCCTCGGTAAGTGGAAGCGCATCCATGTCGGCCCTGAGCATCAGGGTTGGGCCGGGTCTTTTCATATCCATGATTCCGACCACACCATATTTCGCAATGCCTGTCCGGACCTCCAGTCCTTCCCCTTTCAGGTAGTCTGTCACATAGGAGGAGGTCTTCTTTTCCGTGTATGCGGGTTCCGGGATCCGATGCAAATCTCGACGCGTCTTAATGATAAGATCTTTGTATTCACTCACCAGTTGATTAATATTTACCATGGCAAAACCTCGAAATATGTTGGTTTATCAAAACTCAATCGATCATCTCTTTTCTTGTTCCAAGGACTGGCCTGTTGAATATAGCGCACTTTAAACCCCGGATCTATTGAAAACAGCGCCCCAATGTTTTTTATTTCTTACAATTTGCCTTATGACCAAATTATTTATTGAAAGTGGAAAAAAACTGAGTTATAAAAAACTAACTTTATACTTTTAGGTGACGATATGTTAAGCACATTCGAAGACGTTAATTTCCAAAGAACCAGGGTTTCAGATCAAATCACTAATGTCCTTAAACAGGCCATCTTAGATGGAAAACTTATGCCAGGTGACAAGCTTCCTCCTGAGGAGAAGATCGCCATGCAGTTCAAGGTGAGCAAGGTGACCATGCGGGAGGCCCTTCGTGAAATGGAGACCGAAGGACTGATCGAAAAACAGCGGGGCGTATTTGGCGGAAGTTATGTGGCAGAGCCTACTCTGGACAAAATTGGGGACTCGGTCATCAATTGCTATAAATTTGGGTCATTGACTCCAGAAGAACTGGCTGAGTTTCGCCAGATAGTGGAACCAGCTTTGCTGAAATTGGCGATCACCCGCCGTACAGATGAAGATCTAAAGGCCTTGCAGTCTAACATAGATTATTGCGAAAATGCCCTCAATCAGGGGGCTCCCGATCTGAGTAAGCAAATTGAGTTTCATGTACTGCTCGCCAAGGCCTGCCGCAACCGGCTAATCAGCTCAGTTATGGAGGCCGTGACCAAGGTCTTTGAGGATATCATTGGGAAGCTTGACTTAACCTTGCAAATTTTCCGCATCGACTTGGATTATAGCAAAATGTTTTACGAATGCATTCTCCATCACCGATTTGAAAAAGCTCAAGAATTGATGGTAGCACACTTTGAAGAGACAAAAAAAATTAATTAAAGGCACAAAGGGTAAAAGTAAGTCGGATTCGTGAATAGGCCTTGCCTGAGAGGCCGAACCCATGACTTCAAAATGTGAATGAATGTGCGAAGCTTGAGGCTTTATGTCCTAAAGAATTGATAAACTCTCGATAATCCCCGGAGAAAAAACCCTGGCACTGGAGGAAAGAATGACGACAGCGTTTATTAACGGCCTTGTATTTGTTGGGGACGGCCGGATACTGGAACATGCGACGGTTCTCGTGGAAGGAGAGAGAATCGTGAATGTGGTCGAGGGGAATGTCGCTATCTCAAATGACGCTCGAAAGATACCACTGGCCGGCCGGACCCTTCTGCCCGGTTTTATTGATTGCCATGTTCACCTATGTCTGGATGGCAGCCCTGACCCCGTGACCAGCAGCTTGGCGGAGCCCCTGACCATAACAGCCCTTAAGGCAGCGGAATTCGCGCGTCAAACCGTCATGGCGGGCGTCACATCGGTTCGTGATATGGGTGGAAAGGATGGCATTGACATTGGCCTTAAACAGGCCATCGAGTCGGGTTTGGTTCCGGGACCCAGAATGCTCGTGAGCGGTCAATTGATCTGTATGACCGGGGGTCACGGGTGGCAGATGGGCCAGGAAGTGGATGGTCCCGACGAAGTGCGTAAAGCTGCCCGAGCCCAAATTAAGGCAGGCGCAGACATACTGAAATTAATGGCCACAGGCGGTGTAATGACGCCTGCGGTAGAACCTGGAAGTGAACAGCTCACCGAAGAGGAGCTTCGGGCAGGAATCCAGGAAGCCCACAAAGCAGGGAAAAAAACGGCAACACATGCCATGGGGACACAAGGGATACTCAATGCCCTTCGCGCCGGAATCGACAGCATCGAGCATGGCGTCTATCTTAACGAGGAGACGATCGCATTGATGATCAAACAAAATGTTCCCCTTATCCCGACCATCTCAGCGCTTTATAACATCGTGAACAAGGGGGTGGAGGGCGGGATACCGTCCTTTGCCGTAGAAAAAACCCTCAAGGTCAAACCCTTTCACCTGGAAAGCGTTCGCCTGGCGAGGGAAGCCGGGGTCGCTGTTGCTATGGGGACCGATGCCGGCACACCTTTTAATCTGCATGGCGACAATCTTGGTGAAATCAAACTGCTGGTGGATTCTGGTTTTTCCCCCATTAAATCAATTGAGTCCGGTACCGGGATTGCGGCCCGGGTCCTAGGGGTAGAAAAAAAGCTTGGCACCATCGAGGAGGGCAAACTGGCCGACTTGATGATGGTTGAGGGTAACCCTCTGGATGATGTTTCAATTCTGACTAAAAAGGAGGCAATCCGTCTAGTAATGCTGGGCGGTAAATTGGTAAAAGGAAATGACAAAAACCTTTAACTAAAGGAGGAGTCCCATGAAAAACATCAAATTGTTTATTAGAAACATTGTCTTTTTACCCCTGTTGATTGCAGCACTGGGGATGAGCCTTACGCCCTGGACTGCCTGGGCTGAGATCAATGAGCTAAGAATCGGTATCGGCATTGATGCCGACACTTTGAATCCCCAGGAACAGACCACCACACTGATTCAAAATATGTGTGACTTGATTTATGACAATTTTTTCTACCAGGACCCGGAAGGTAAGCTCCATCCCAGACTGGCAACCAAGTACGAGGTTTCTAAAGATGGTCTGACTTACACCCTTCACCTGCGCAAGGGAGCGAAGTTCTCAGATGGCAGCGATTTTAACGCCGACGCTGTCAAGCTGACTTGGGACCGGATCCTCGATCCCAAAATGAGAGTGCCTCTTCGATTTGCGGTGGGCATGGTAAAGGAATGCATCAAGATTGACGATTACACCGTTCAGCTCAAACTCAAATATCCCTTTGCGCCACTTGTTCCGTCCCTTTCGCTGACCCTGGTGTCTCCAATCAGCCCGGCAGCCATAGAGAAATACGGAGAGGATGTCCGTCAGCACCCTGTAGGAGCGGGCCCATATGTTCTCAAGGAATGGGTAAAAGGGGATCGGATCGTTATGGTTCGAAACGAAAACTACTGGGGCGAAAAGCCCACGGTCGCTCAAATCACGTGGAAGATTGTGCCCGAGGCGGCGACCCGGGAGGTCATGCTGAGGACGGGCCAGGTCCACGTCTGCTACAAGCCTTTGCCTTCCAATGTGGCGGCACTTAAGGCGGATCCCAATATCACTTTGGAGATGCCCCTGGATACCCGAACCATCTTCATGGGACTTAACTATCAGAAGGGTGTTACCACAAACAAGAAAGTCCGGCAGGCCTTCAATTACGCAGTGGACAAAAAGGCCATCGTGAAAAAGATCCTTTTCGATACCGCCGAACCGATGGATGGCCCGGTATCACCCAAAGTCTTCGGCTACATGAAGATGGCCAAGCAGTATGATTACGATCCGGAGAAGGCCAAGGCGCTCCTAAAGGAGGCCCAATTCGACTTTTCTAAAACCGTCAATATGCGGACTCCCAACGGGCGATACCTCTTTGACAAGCAGGTTTCTGAAGCCATACAGGCTTATCTCCAGGCGATCGGGGTGAAGGTTGAGCTCCGGACCTATGACTGGCCGACCTATGTGGCAGGCCTGCTGAAGCCACTCGACCAGACAGAGCTGGAGGTTTTCCTCTTGGGCTGGGGCCCGCTGATTCTGGACGCAGATATGGGCCTATATGGTCAGTTTACATGTGAAGTCAACCCGCCGAAAGGACTCGGTGCGGCCTTTTATTGTAACCCGGAGTATGACAAGATCATGTTGGCCTCCCGGGAGGAGCAGGACCCGAACAAACGGCTGGCATTGTTGAAACAGGCATCTGAGATGGTCTGGGACGACTGCCCTTGGATGTGGCTCCATGTGGAGAAGTTTGTGATCGCCTATTCGAGCAAGATCCAGGGCATGGTCGTCACGCCGACTGAGAAGTTCTATCCGACCTATATTACGATGAAGTAGACCAATCCGAATCCCCGCAAGCGAGCGTTCTGACACGACGCCGTGCCAGGACGCTTGTGAGGGGACAGTGATTATCATTTTCTCGCCCGATCCTTGCAGAAACCACCTCGATAGACACTCAGGAAAACCGAAAAGAATTATGCTTCAGTACGTATTCAAGCGCCTACTCTCAACCGTCCCGGTCCTGATCGGCATTTCCCTTTTGCTGTTCTTTATGCTGCGGATGCTCCCTGGAGATCCGGCCCAAGTGCTCGCCGGTCAAATGGCGACGCCGGAGGAGGTCGAGCTCATCCGCCACCAGCTCGGACTCGACCGGCCTATCCACATACAGTACGCC
>JABMQV010000173.1 GCA_013203065.1 Desulfobacteraceae bacterium
CCGTACCATCGATCCAGGATCTCCTCCACATCGACCCTTCTTCCCTCCAACACAAAACAAAGCGGCCTTTCGTTTGCCTTGTACCCTGAATATGCCCTGACCTCGATCATTTTTCCTTGAGATTTCTTTGACATAAAGAATCCACGCCCAGAGGATGTGGCTTTGATTTGTCCCCTAGGAGAGAGTCAGAGGCCAGCTCTCGGGTTCCAGGGTGGCTGGAGTAGTGGAGTGCCGGAGTAATGGGCTGGAATTGAGAGAAGAATCTCTAAAATCGGAAAAACTGCTTAAGAGATATCTCTCTTGGGCCTCACGTGACCAGTACCCTGGAAGATCTTTTTTCCAACACTCCACTACTCCACCACTCCATCACTCCGCGCCAAACAAGAATGCCGGCAGAGCCATTTTGTCTGACCCAGCCCAAAGAACCGGGTTTTTGGGTCTGAATAAAACCCCATCTTTCACACAAAAACACACGATTGATTATACACATTCCGCATCCAAATTCCGCTTGTCTACCAAGCTTGGGTGTGGTACGTTTCAGCCTGATTTTGAAGCCCTAAGCTCGCCGCTGGAGCTATTTTTCGTTAGATTTTAATGGAGGTTGTTTCCCCATGTCCCAGGAAGATATCGTAACCCGTTTTCCACCCAGCCCCACAGGTTATCTCCACATAGGAGGTGCCAGGACTGCTCTCTTTAACTGGCTTTTTTCAAGGCGGAAAGGGGCGAAATTTGTCCTCCGGATCGAAGATACCGATCGGGAGAGGTCATCCGAAGAGGCCACCAGAGCGATCCTGGAATCCATGGAGTGGCTCGGTCTTGACTGGGACGAAGGCCCCTATTTTCAGTCCCAACGGAACCCTATCTATGACGCAGCCATTGAAAAGCTCCTCTCCACTGCTCAGGCCTATCACTGCCATTGCCCTCCGGAATTATTGGAGCAAAAGAGGAGGGAGGCAAGCAGTAAGGGGCTCAAGCCCAAATATGATGGCCAGTGCCGGGAACTGGGCCTCGGGCCTGCGCCCGGTTCGGTAGTGAGACTCAAGACCCCCCTGAGCGGCCTAACGCAATTCAATGACTTGGTGAAAGGCCCCATCAGTTTTGACAATGAAGAACTGGACGATCTTGTCCTGCGGAGATCCGATGGAAGCCCGACTTACCACCTGGCAGTGGTTGCCGATGATATCAACCTGGGTATAACCTACGTGATCAGGGGGGACGATCACGTCAACAACACGCCGCGTCAGATATTGATCTATAAGGCCCTGGGAGAACCCCTTCCCCGCTATGCCCACCTCCCCATGATCCTGGGACCTGACAAGCAGCGATTGAGCAAGCGGCATGGCGCCATGTCCGTCCTGGAATACAGGGACATGGGGTTTCTGCCACACGCCCTTCTCAACTCCCTCGCCAGGCTGGGCTGGTCACATGGAGACCAGGAGAAATTTACAAGAGAAGCGCTTATAGAAAGCTTTTCCCTCAAAAATGTGGGGAAGGCTGCGGGTGTCTTCAATCTGGAAAAACTCTTGGATCTGAACGGCTGGTATATCCGTGAATCCACTGACTCGTTCTTGGCCAAGGAACTGTCCCCCTTTCTCGAAAGGCTGGGGCTTGAGAATCCGGGTGAGGAAATGCTGCTGAAAATAGTAGCCATCCTCAAGGTAAGGAGCAAGACCCTCGTGGAGATGGCCGAAGGGGCGCGTTTCCTGTTGCAGGAAGAGATAGAATATGAAAAAAAAGGGGATGACAAGTTCCTAAAACCAGCTCTCTTGGAACTCCTCGAGGATCTCCTTGGAGCACTCGAGAGGACCCCGGAATTTAACCAGATCGGTCTTGAAAAAACCTTTACCACCTTCATGGAGAAAAAGGAGATCAAACTGAGAAAGATTGCCCAGCCGCTCAGGGTTGCACTCACAGGAAAAACAGCGAGCCCGGGTATCTTTGAAGTGATGGAACTTCTGGGGAAAGAGAGGGGCCTTGAAAGACTAAGGCGAGCCATCACCCACATACGGGAGAAGCCGTGAGGGGAAGAAAGTGAAACCCGGTCTATTTACCCAAATATAGACAGGCAAATACCTTGGCATCAGTCAAGATATTTGAGATCAGGCAATATTCATTGGGTTGGTGGGCCGAATCAAACCCGGTGGACCAGACCGCCGCCGGAAGACCGGCCCTTCTGAAAAACGCAGCAACAGTCCCACCCCCAATCCCCATGGGTTTAGCCTCCTTGCCCGTCACCCCTTTGATTGCCTCTGTAAGGGCCTTGACAACCGGGGCCTCTGTTGAAGTGGGCTCTGTGGCCTCCTGCCTGTAGACTGGCTCAACCGCAATATCAAGATCCAGTTCGGCCGCAATCCCGGAAGCGATTTCTCCGCAGGCAGAAAGGACATCATCCACTTGGTACTGCGGGAGGACCCGGCAATCCAGGAAAAAAATGTTTTTTCCGGGTATGGTGTTTACATTGGGGACATTGGCCTCCATTTTGGTGGGTTCAAAGGTGGATTCAGGGGGGCTGAAAAGATCTTCGGTGCGGCCAAACCGCTTTTTCAGGTCCGCCAGAGACACGATTAGCCTGGCAGCACCAAAAAGGCTGTTCTTCCCACTATTTGGCATACTGGCATGGCATTGTTTTCCGGTAACGGTAAACTTTAGCCACAAGAGCGTTTTTTCAGCCACCTCGATCATTGTGCCCTCCTCGTTCCCGCCGTCAGGGACAACAATCAGATCATCTTCCTTAAAGCGATTTCCGTAGTTCTCGAGGAGGTAGCCGAGTCCGCAATTACTCCCCGTCTC
>JABMQV010000174.1 GCA_013203065.1 Desulfobacteraceae bacterium
ATTTCGAGGATTGAAATTTGAGCCTGACACCGAGATTGGCCAAAAGGGGGCGTTTTTCAAAGGTCTCAAGGCTATGCCGTCAGTAAAGATGACTTTGAGCGAGTTCACAAAATCTGGTTGTTGAGGAGAGGGCTTGAATATGGAAAAGAACATAGGAGAATTGAGAGATGTGGCTCTCGTGGCCCACGTGGGTTCGGGGAAGACGTCACTTGCCGAAGCAATGTTGTTTGATGGAGAGGCCATCACCAGGTCAGGGAAAGTAGACGACGGGACATCAAATTTGGATTTTGAGCCGGAGGAGATAAAGAGGGGGATCACAATCAGCACCTCCTTCCACAACCTTGTCTGGAAAAAGCATACCATAAACCTCATTGATACGCCCGGGGATGACAATTTCCTTTCCGACACAAAATTTTCACTCCAGGCGGCTGATGGTGTTGTCCTGGTTATTGACGCCACAGCAGGGGTAAAGGTTGGAACGGAAAAGGTGTGGGCATTTGCGGATGAGGAGGAACTCCCCAGGATTATATTTATCAACAAACTGGATAGAGAGAGGGCTGATTTCTTCAAGGTCATGGAAGAGGCTTCCCGGATACTGGATATAAAGGCAACACCGGTCTTCCTCCCCATAGGCGCCGAAGATAAATTTGAAGGGCTGGTAGACTTGATCAGGAAGAAGGCCTATCTCTACAGCAAGGACGGGAGCGGAAAATTTGAGAGTTCCGACGTCCCCCATGATATGGAGGGCATTTTCGAAGAATGGCGAGAGAAGATGATGGAAAATATCGTGGAAGTCAGCGATGAACTCATGGAGAAGTATCTTGAAGGGGAAGAGCTTTCCCCTACCGAGATAGAAGAGACTTTTACCCAGGGAGTCAAGTCGGGAAGGATCGTTCCCATTGCCTGCGGTTCGGCGATCTTGAACATGGGGGTTCCCCAGCTAATGGATCTCATCATCCAGGGTCTCCCCTCTCCCCTTGAAAGAGGACCTCAAGAAGGCACAAAACCTGGCAGTGAGGAAGTGGTTGAAAGACCCTCCTCGGCAGATGCGCCTTTTTCCGCCCTTGTCTTTAAGACCGTTGCCGACCCCTTTGCGGGAAAACTGACCCTTTTGCGGGTCCTTTCCGGGACGCTCAAATCCGATTCAACAGTTTACAATGCCAACAAGGAAGCGAAAGAGAAGTTCGGTCAACTCCTCCTGATGGAGGGCAAGAAACAGCGACCGGTGGAGGCGGCCGGTCCTGGAGATATTGTGGCCATCGCCAAGCTAAAGCAGACATCCACAGGTGACACACTGTGTGTGGAGAATGATCCGGTGGTCTATAAGTCCGCTGAACCGATCTCGCCGGTGATCTCCTATGCAGTCGGCGCAAAGGTCAAAGGCAGCGAGGATAAGGTGTTCACCTCCCTGGCCAAACTCCTTGAAGAGGACCCTGCCCTCAAGATGGAAAGAGATCAGTCCACAGCGGAAATTATCCTTTCGGGTGCGGGGCAAATCCATTTGGAAGCCACCTGTGAGAAGCTGAACAGGAAATTTGGGGTGGAGGTTGATCTCAGTCTGGTCAAAGTTCCGTACAGGGAAACCATCAAGAAAGCGGTTCAAAAGGTCATTTACCGCCATAAGAAACAAACGGGCGGTCGAGGGCAGTTTGCCGAGGTCCATTTTGATGTGTCGCCCTTGGAAAAGGGTTCGGGGTTTGAGTTTGACGAGGCCCTGACCGGCATGAATGTGCCCCGGAATTTTGTGCCCGCCGTGGGAAAAGGGCTAAACGAGGCCCTGACGAATGGTATTCTTGCGGGTTATCCAGTCGTAGATTTGAAGGTCCGCTTTTATGATGGAAAATCACACGATGTGGACTCCTCCGAGATGGCATTCAAGATTGCAGCCAGTATGTGCCTAAAGAAGGCCCTTCAAGAGGCAACCCCTGTTATGTTGGAACCCATTATGGAGTTGGAGGTTACCGTCCCCGAAGAGGCGATGGGTGATGTGATGGGCGATCTGAACAGTCGGCGCGGGAGGGTCCTGGGAATGGACAGCGAGGGCAGATACCAGGTGATCAAGGCCCAGGTTCCTATGGCCGAGGTCCTGATGTATGCGCTGGATCTAAATTCTCTTACGGGGGGTCGGGGCACATTCTGGATGAAACACTCCCATTATGAAGAAGTGCCTGCCCAGCTGGCGGAAAAGGTCATCGCGGCGGCGCAGGAAAAAGAATAAGAATATGGATAAAGAGGTTAAGGCAGGGGTCCTTACCATCAGCGATAAGGGTTCTCGGGACTTAAGGGAAGATGAGAGCGGCAAAATAGTTGTCGGTATCTTGGGGGAAAAAGGATGTTCAGTCCTCAAGAAAGAAATTGTCCCCGACGACCGGAAGCAGATCGTTGATACGCTGAAGAGATGGGTGGACAAAGACGGGCTTTCCCTGATCGTTACCTCCGGGGGAACCGGGCTCAGCCCCACCGATGTTACGCCACAGGCAATGGAAGAGGTTATCGATTTCCAGGTCCCTGGAATGGCAGAGGCCATGCGTGCCCAAAGCCTGAAGAAAACACCCCATGCCATGATCTCACGGGCCATGGCCGGGGTCAGAGGGACCTGTCTCATTATAAACCTCCCCGGCAGCCCCCGTGGGGCCAGTGAAAATCTCTCGGTCGTATTGCCGGCCTTGAATCATGCCCTGTCAAAATTGGCGGGGGATCCATCGGACTGTGCCGTTTGATTGATTCCATAACGGCCTTAACCACACCGTAACGCAACCTTTTGACAGTTAAATGAGGTCGTCCTCATACTGAATCCCAGGAGAAAGGAGGTGAAAAGAGATACCTTAATATTTAGGTCTTTAGATAGCTTGGTGGATGGAATTTGATTGACGTAAATCCAAGAAACTGAGGAGGAAAAAAATGAGCAACATGCGCAAGAAATTGGGTTTTGCTGGTGGATTGTTAATTATCATTCTGAGCTTATCTGTAGCCGCCTGGGCATTTGATCCGATCCCGGTGAGTGAATACAAAAAGTGGCCCAACAACTGGGGAAAATGGGGTCCTGACGACGAGGTGGGAGCTCTTAACTACAACACTCCTCAATCACTTGTTGCAGCCGCAAAACTGGTCAAGAAGGGGAAGATTATCCCCTGCTCCTATGAATCTAGGCCCAATGGAGGGCCTCTCTGGGGTATGCGAGTCGGCATCGAGCGGTGGATGAATTGGTCGGGCAATGATGCTGTTGCAGCCGATAAACCGGGGATGTGGTACAGTGACGAGGTCATCAAGGTCGAGACGCATAGTATGTCACACGTGGACCCCCTGGTCCACCTGTGGTACGGCGATAAGGTATATAATGGATACCCTGTTAAGGACGTTATTCTTCATGACAAAGGTACAGTTAAGGCCAACGCCAACGCCTATCTAACTCATTCCGCTCAAAGGGGTGTGCTCCTGGATGTGGCCAGATTTAAAGGGGTAGACTACCTGGGCGACAAGTATTTAATCACGCCGAAGGATCTGGATGATTGCGCCAAGAAACAGGGCGTTGAGATTAAACCGGGTGACGCCGTTCTCATCCGGACCGGCTTTATGAAACACTGGTCAGATAAAATACGCAAATCGGGCGGAGTCCTGAGATGGGGTGCGACGACCGATGGCGAGCCGGGACCCGGGGGTGATTCCATCGCATGGATTCAGGACAAAAAGATAGGCCTCATCGGCGCAGATAATATCGCCGTGGAGCATATTGTTCCTGTAGAGGAAAAATGGAACAAAATTTACAAAGTGGGGCTGATCCCGCTTCATGTGGCAGTCTTGCAGATGCTGGGTGTCCCCATGCAGGAAATCCTGGATCTAGACGCCCTTGCCGAAGACTGTGCAAAGGATGGCGTTTACGAGTTTTTATATGTCTGGCCTCCTCTGAACTTCTGGAACGCTACGGGAGGCTTGATATCCCCCGTCGCCATCAAGTAATCAAGTGCATTAACCGGACATTACTTTAATCTAAGAGGGGTTAGTCCACATCAGTTAACCCCTCTTTCCCTGATGCTTCCTCTTGGGTCATAGCCGAATCTGCGAGACCCAGCTGTTGTATACCTTACCCGCCCGAGCTATATTCAATCGCCATCCCTTGGGGCGCCTTTTTCATCAACATACTCGGGTCTACCCATGTCTATTACCATAAAAAGGGATAAAGCATGATCATCGAGCTGGATTCTCTTGAAATCATTTTTGATAGCGGTAAGAAACCCTTCAAGGTGCTTGATATTCCCCGCTGGCGTGTGGAAGAAGGCGACCGGGTAGCGATCTTTGGTCCCTCAGGCTCGGGCAAGTCGACATTTCTTTATACCCTGGCCGGGCTCTTGCCGGTATCCAAGGGAAGGCTCACGGTTTGCGGTCACTCCCTGGAGGAGATGTCAGAGGCCAAAAGGGATCAATTCCGGGCTCGATATATCGGCTATATCTACCAGAATTTCAATCTACTCCAGGGTTTTACAGCCCTCGAAAACGTGCTCCTGGGTATGACCTTTTCTCCGCGCAAAAGCGACCCCGGGGAAGCCAAACGCCTCTTGGAGGAGGTGGGTCTCTCCCACCGGCTCAAGCACCATCCCGCCCAGATGTCCGCCGGTGAGCAGCAGAGGGTGGCTGTGGCCCGGGCCCTCGCTAACCGGCCAAAGCTGCTTCTAGCCGATGAACCCACGGCCTCGCTGCACCCGGTCAACAAGGAGGATGTTTTGAGAGTGCTCCTGGATATCTGCGACAGACATGGGTGCACCCTTGTGCTGGTGACCCACGAACGAGAGGTGATCGGCCTGTTTGAAAATACCGTGACGTTTCTGGAGTTCAACCGGGCATCAGAGGGCCCAGCCGGAGATCAGCCATGAGTTTTTGGAGGATCGTCCTCAAGAGTCTCAAACGGCACCGTTTTTCTAACGGGCTGGCGGCCCTGAGCATTGCCGCAGGCATTGCCCTGCTGGTAGCGGTTTACTCATTTAAGGAACAGTCTCGTCATACGTTCAATCAGGTGGGACTTGGGGTAGATGCCATTTTGGGGCCAAAGGGTTCGCCCCTACAGATCGTTCTAAACTCTCTCTATCATCTGGAGGACATGCCGGGAAAAATCCCCTGGACCTCCTACAAAGAGGTTGAGAGGAAACGAATCGTTGCCCAGGCGATCCCCTTTGTGGTGGGCCATTCCTATGGGGGCTTCCGCGTAAATGCCATTGACGGCAAATTTCTGACTGATTTTGAATATCTTCCCGGGAAGGCCTTCTCCTTTTCCCCATCGGAGGGTGGCAAGGGCCGACCGTTCAGGGCACCCCGTGAGGCGGTTGCCGGATCGGAAGCAGCCAGGGGACTGAACATAAGACTGGGGCAGACATTTAATCCCGTATGCGGTGTACGGGAACACGATCCGATTCATGGCAAGGACGAGGTTGCATTTGTGGGGATACTTGCCCCGACCGGCACACCCCATGATCGTGCAATCTATATTCCACTGGAGACCTTCTATGGCCTCCAGGGACATCCTGAGGAGACTGCGGTCATGGCCGACCGGAAGGAATCCCGGGAAATCAGTGGGGTCTACATAAAAATCAAGCGCATTCGAGGAGGCGCCCTGCATCCCGGTATCCAGGGCTTGAAATTTGCCATCAATCAATCTGATCGAAATCAGCTCGTGGTTCCTGCTGAAGTGATACCCAGGCTCTATAGCATTATCGGCTGGGTAGACCGGGTGCTGATTGTCATTTCCGTTATTTTGACAGCGTTGGCCGGGCTCTTCCTGTTCTTTTCATTGCTCTCGGCGTTAAGGGAAATGAGAGGAGATCTGGCCCTGTTTCGTGCATTGGGGGCTACCCGGAAGACCGTCATGGGCCTGGTCTTTTCAGAGGCCCTGATCATCAGCCTTTTGGGCGGGGTCTTGGGGTTGGCTCTGGGACACTGGCTGATCGGAATGGGGGCCCGCTTCATCAAGGTTGAAACCGGGGTGGGGTTCACGGCGGGTTACGTGTCCGTCATTGACTGGCTGGTCTTGCCGGGTGCTGCCCTGTTGGGCCTCCTCGCAGGACTGGTACCGGGGATTCAGGCTTACCGCCTGGGTGTTTTGAAGAACCTATCGCCAACGAATTGAGTTGGGTGAGCGGTTTTGAAAAACCGAACCGGGTATGGGAATTCCTGGTCAAAGATAGTTGATATCTGAAACTTGAGTGCTATTGGCGTTACGAGGTTCCCCGCTTTGGGTGGGGCCTTCGTCAGGTGTGGCGTGCCAGAAGGGAGCGTATAATGAAGAAAGGGCCTTTTATTGTCGCAGTTGCCAGCCTGACAGTCGTTTGCTCATTTCAAGGGTTCTGGCAGTTCTCTGGCGCACAAGATAAGTTCCTCAAAAAAGAGGAGGGCAGAGATGCCAAGGTAAAGATAACCCAGGAAGAGGGGCCCAAAGGGCATAAGACCATTGGCATTGATGAGAAGTCCGTGGGTGGGGATATGGGCAAGGTGATTCAGCTCACCTTCAGGACCCTCATGGGCTGGAAATACGATCCTGGTAAAAACCCGCCACCTCCCGAAAAAATAAAGGGGCTGAACGACCGCACCGTCCGGCTGGTCGGATTTATGTATCCATTGCAGGACGGGGCCTCCATAAGATACTTTTGTCTCCTGCGCACGACTCAGACCTGTTGCTATGGGCCGCGTCCCCAGTACAACCAGTATGTCTTCGTGGAAATGGAGAAGCCCATGAAATTCTACCGGCTCGACCCGGTTTCGTGCGTGGGAAAATTCAAGGTGGAGCCCACACCGGAGGAGGGTTTTATCTTTCGCATGGAAGGCAAGACCTGTGAACCTATCGAACAGTAACCGCTGTTCCTGACCCAACGAGTCGGCCTGAGATCGGCTTTGTGCCAAGAAACTCATAACTCTTCTAAACCTGATTATTACGGCTAAATAAAAGAGGTAATCGGTATGAAAAAAATCGTGTTGGCTTTGGTATTTGCGCTGGCTGGAGTACCATTGGCGGTTCTTGGTGATGAGCGCCAAGATCGCACAGCCACCTTAACAGACAGTGCCGGTACTGCATGGGAAATCACCGATGTATTTATTTATTCCAAACCTGACGGTTTTTATAAATCCCGGTTCCGTTTGGCTGTTGTTACCGGTACCTTCCACATCGCTATTCCGCTAGAGAACCTGATATCCGTCGAAGTCAAAGGCAAAGACTGTGAAGCCATATATCAGTGGATGGGAAAAAGGCGAACTATAGCTGGCAGGGTTGCTTCCAAGCTAATCGGAGGAGAGAGCAGCGTCGGAAATGTAACCCGGGAGTTTAGTAACGTAGAGAGGGTCACGTTCAAAGGGGACCCTACTGACATAGAATGGGAGAAACCCCTTTCCTATGAGACGACCCTCGTGCTCACTGATGGAACAAAGGTCCCCGTGGCAAAATTGATCAGGGTAAGTTCACAGCCCCATCTGGCAGCACCTTCATCAGGGGTAGGTAAGGGAACCATTTTTGATCTGTATAATGATGTGGGTTCCCTCCGGGGTGAAACAGCGCCCACCATCAAGTTTGAGGACATCGAATCAATGGAATTTCCGGATGAAAACACCCTTATCCTGAGGTTCAAGCAGGGCATCAAGGAGGCTGGGGATAAAGGCGAGACCGAGGGCGCTATTCGTAAGGGAGGAAAAAGTGACGGTGATTTTCTGGTAAAGGCCCTCGATGAACTCCAAGGAGACAAGGGCGATGCCGGCAAGCCATTACGC
>JABMQV010000175.1 GCA_013203065.1 Desulfobacteraceae bacterium
GGTCGGCCCTGGTTGGCGATCCAGGCGGTACCACCTCATAGATAGTTATCTTCTTGCGGTATATCGCCCGCGGCGCTCGAAGATAAAACTGAGTATTTCAAAGAGCATTCCAAATGGTAGGTGTCCTCAGAGATGGATCGCCTCCATTTCCCTGCGCTTGTGAAATATTTATCAAATGGAACACTCGATGTCAACAAAAATTCCATCAGAAGTGATTTTTGGAGAACCCAAGTCCTTGGTGAACCAAGCCGGAGTCCATTTAAGGGTTGAACGGATTTCATTCTTGTGTATAATAAATATTGTTCGGGTGGTAAGCTCAATAGGACCGGTTTTGGGAATGTGGATTCAAACGCGATAAGGAGGAATCCATGGCACAGATAGACGCCTTTTTTAAGCTCATGAATGACCAGGGGGCCTCTGATCTTCACCTCACGGCGGGGCAGCAGCCCGTATTGAGGATCCATGGGGGGATGGAGAGGGTAAAATATAAGGTCCTGGAAAATGATGCGCTGAAGGCCATCCTGTACGAAATAGCCCCCGAAGAAAAAGTCAAGGTCTTCGAGGAGACCGGCGATGTGGATTTTGCTTATGAGATCCCTGGCCTGGCACGTTATAGGGCAAATTTCTTTCAACAGAAAAACGGCGTGGGGGCCGTCTTTAGAGAGATACCCTCTACCGTTCTGACCTGTGAGCAGTTGGGTCTGCCGCCGGTGGTGCGCAAGCTTGCTAGCCTTCCCAGAGGTTTAGTGCTGGTCACCGGTCCCACGGGGAGTGGCAAATCTACCACCTTGGCTGCCATCATTGATGAAGCCAACAAGACCAGAAAGGATCATATCATCACCGTTGAAGACCCCATCGAATTTGTTCACAAGAGCGCTAAGGCGATCGTGAACCATCGGGAAGTGGGTCTTCATACTCAATCCTTTGCCGCGGCCCTGAAGGGAGCATTAAGAGAAGATCCCGACATCATCCTGGTGGGAGAGATGCGGGACCTCGAGACGATTTCATTAGCCATCGAGGCCTCGGCTACCGGGCACCTTGTTTTTGGCACCCTCCACACGACCAGCGCTGCCAAGACCGTGGATCGGGTTATCGAGGTGTTTCCCACAAACGCTCAGGAACAGATCCGGAATACACTTGCCGATGGTCTTAGGGCCGTAGTTGCTCAGAACCTCTTCAAACGTATTGATAAGAAAGGCCGGTGCGCCGCCCTCGAAATTATGATAGCAACCCCTGCCGTGCGCAACCTCATTCGCGAAGGGAAGACGTTTCAGATCCCCTCAATGCTTCAAACAGGGAAAAAGTACGGAATGCAGCCTCTGGATGATGCCATTATGGGTTTACTAAACAAAAAAATGATCGATCCGGACGACGCTTACGCCAAGGCTGATGACAAAGGCAAGTTTCTGCCTTTCCTGAAGAATCCACCGGCCGATTTTACTGAGGCTTAAGGGAGAAAAGGGCATGCGCCAACAACAGATAGATCATATTTTGAGCCGCATGCTAAGCTCGCACGACAACGTATCAGACCTCAACATGACGGTTGACAAACCGTTTCAGGTGGAATCCTCAGGACAGTTAGTCCCGGTTCCATTGAAGCCCTCCATAGAGAAGTTGACACCCTTTCAAACCGAGATCTTTGCCCTTAACCTCATAGGTGGAGACAGGCGTTTAACCGAGACACTTTTGACCGAGGGTTCTTGTGACTCCTCGTATCAGTTGGCCGGTAAGGCACGGTTCAGGGTGAATATCTTCTCTCAGAAGGGTTGCTACTCTATTGTGATGCGGCAGCTGGCCACCAGAGTTCCCACCATCGAAGACCTAAACCTTCCGCCAGCCTTTTCCAAGATGACCGAGGAAAGAAATGGGATTATCCTGGTGACCGGTGCTACGGGGACGGGCAAGACTACCTCTTTGGCGGCCTTCCTTAATGAGATAAACGAACAGAAGTCCGTTCATATGGTAACCCTGGAAGATCCTGTGGAATATTTGCACTCCCAAAAAAAGGCCACCTTTAATCAACGGGAATTGGGGGTAGACTTTGATTCCTTTGCGTCCGGCCTGAGGGCGGCTTTGAGACAGGCTCCCAAGGTGGTGCTGGTGGGTGAGATGAGAGACAGGGAGACCGTAGAGATCGGTCTTTCAGCCGCAGAAACGGGCCACCTGGTTGTCAGCACCCTTCATACGGTGGACTCCGGACAGACCATCAACCGTATCGTGGGCATGTTTGAGCAGGAAGAGGAGAGACAGATAAGGATACGTCTCGCCGACACCGTCCGGTGGATTGTCTGCCAAAGGCTTCTGCCCAAGGTGGGAGGCGGTCGAGTGGCCGCATTTGAAATAATGGGGTCAAACTTGAGGGTAAAGGACAGCATTCTGAACGGTGAATCCGAAGGCAAGACCTTTTATGAGATTATTGAAGGCAGCCAGGCTTTCGGGATGATGACCTTTGACCAATGTATCGTTGATCTTTACAAAAAGGGTCTTATTGAAGAAGAGACAGCCATGGGTTATGCATCCAGAAAGCCCATCGTGGGAAGGGCGGTCGATTCGGTCAAATCTGAGAGAGGGGAAAAGACCACCACCATAGAAGACCTGGCCATTGATGAAGGCTATGGAAAGAAGCGATAGGAAAGAGGGAAGTCGCGTGAGGGGTGAGCGGAATGGAAGTCGTATGTGAACACTGCAATGCCAAACTCAACATTCCAGATGATAAACTCCCCCGTGATCAACGGGTGAAAGTTGGTTGTCCAAGGTGCAAGAACAAGCTGATTCTGGACACCTCCGAGGCAAAATCGACGGTCCTGTCTTCCACGGCTGAAGACGTTGTTGAATCAGGAAGGGTTGAGGGGGGAGGTGAAACGGCGCAACCTGAGGAGGTACCCTGGCATGATGAAGAGGAAGAGGACACTGCCCTCGACTCTTATGAAGAGGGAGAACAGCTGGCCCTTGTAATGGACGGCGATACGCATCATACAGAGGTGGTAAAACAAGCCCTTGAAGAACTCGGCTACCGGTACGTCTCAGCCGAAAACTCAAGAGAAGCCGTTAGCAAACTGCGTTTTCACCACTTTGACTTTGTGATTCTGGCAGACCACTTCGACAACCTCCCGCTGGAACAAAGCCCGATTCTTCAATACCTCAACCACCTCTCCATGTCTATACGCAGAAGGATTTTCGTTGTCTTGATCGGTGAAGGATTTAAGACCATGGATCACATGATGGGATTTGCCCTGAGCGCCAATCTGGTCATGAACGTGAAAGATCTTAACAAAATGGCCGGTATATTAAGGCGAGCCCTGTCGGAGAATGATAAATTTTATAAGGTTTTTTTTGATACACTTGAGGAGACTGGAAGGGCCTAAGCTATTTATGTCAATGTCTATCGGGAAACAAGAAAGTATGGATTCGAGGAACAGAAATCGTCTAAGGGTAGAAAGCTGCATCGGAACCATCATCGATGTGCACAAGAGCATAAACAACAGGATCGAAAACGAGGAACTCGTTGCCCACTTTGAAGAGCTAGGGGAGGCCATCGAGGCCCTGGATATGAGTAAGGTCTCAGAGGGGGATATCTTGATGGTGGAAAAGGCGACAAATGCCCTGCTGGGGGAATTCGGTTCCCTTTTTGAAACAGGGTTGTTTGGTTCCATATACAGCGCACGAAAGCACTAACCTCTAACCCTCATCCGTTATATTAGTTAGTGTTCATCCATAAATGGCTATTTTTCACAATCTCTGCGTCAGATTCGGATTTTAATCCTCGAAATACTTCAGTGTATTCCTGTGGTTAAAATCCTCATCTTCCTTGACCTTACAAAAACTATCTCATTTCTGGATGGACACTAGTTGACCCCTGCAGAATCCACCATGCAGTCAAGGATCCTGGCGCCTCTGATAGGTGCCAGGGTTTCCTCCCATATTTCCCTTAACCTCCTGATATCTTCTATCTCTCCCAGGGCCCAAAGCGACCCCCCAGCGCCAGCCCCCGAGAACCTGGCCCCACACCCCGAATGCTCCGCCTGTTCCACCATCTTTTCCGTGATCGGAATCAGGGCTTCGGGAGTAATCTTCCTCCGCAAGGACAATTCTTGTTTTACGAGGTGGGCCGCCCCTTCCCAATTTTGCTCCCTGATGGCTCTTGCCAAATGGGTTACGATTTCGTTTGCCTCCAACCATCCTGCCCTTGTATGCCCGGACAGGAAGTCGTTTACCCACTTGCGGTTAGTGCGGGAGGAGATGTGGCTTTTCCCGCTGTAGGCCACTAGCAGTCTTCTTGAAAGCTCTTTTTGCCCCTTTGGGTCGAGGAGGGGCTCCTTCTCAAAGGGAATGGTGCCGGTTCCGTATCGCCATCTCCATTGATGGACGCCCCCGTAGACAGCGGCGCATTGGTCTTGAAGACCGCAGTTACCACCGCTTACGGCATCCTCAATGCCGTATGCCAAGAGAAGGATTTCGCGCTTTGATAACTTTCTCCCACCAAGGCCGGCAGAAACCTTGGCAAGGGCCTTGATGAAGGCCACAAGTGCTGTGCTGGATCCGCCCATGGCCGATTTTACCGGTGAGAGTGAACGAATCCGTACTTCCAGACCATGGAACCCAAAATGGGAACTAGCAGCAAAAAAGAGGCCAAAACCGCTGTCAAAGGGGAGGTTGTCCCTGGGGAATGTTTCTCCCTGGGGAAACCCGTCTGAAAATATTTTGACCCAGCCCTCCTTGTAAGGCGAAAGGACTATGGAAGTCCTCAGGTTTAATGCCATATTGACAGTGGTTGGTCCCGCACCTGCCGATGGAATTGCCAATGCCTTTATGTCCCACGTGCCTCCGGAATCAATGCGGCACGGGGCGGATGATGTCACCTGATTATGGGTCAAGAAATCTTTCAGCGAGGTCATTGATCCTCCAACCTTCCCCTCTTATTCAACCAGTGGGTTGCCAAGAAGAGGCCGCAGATGGTCTTGGCATCTTGGATGAGGCCTTTATGGATCATTCTAACAGCCTCTTCCATTTTGATTTCATGGACATCCAGCAATTCGTCCTCGTCAAGATCTTGTTTTGCCGGGACAAGATCGGTGGCGAGAAAGATGTGGATTCGCTCATCTGAATAGCCCGGCACTGGAGTGGTCTCCCCCAGCTTGTGCCATATAGTGGCTGAGAATCCAATCTCTTCGATCAACTCTCTTTTTGCACATTCAATGGGCGTCTCATGGGGATCAAGGGTTCCTGCCGGGATTTCCCAGATAAAATCGCCTATGGCATGGCGGTATTGCCTCACCAGGATCAAGGAGTCATCTTGGGAGACCGGGACAATTGCCGACGCACTGGGGTGGCGAATAATGTCCAGGTCAACGGTTACCCTGTTTTCAAGGGTGACATTTTCTCTTTGGAGTTCAAATACCCTGCCTTTGTGAAGGGTAACGGTGCTGTTTATCTTTGCTGCCATATCTTTTTCTACCTAACGAATTTCTGCGTCTCAAGGCAAGATTTTTCTTACCGGCAAGCGGGAGGTAATAATAGGCTCCCTTTTATAGGACGATGACTCATCCTGTCAAGAAACCAGGTTGAGGATAAGGGTTTGGATGGTTGCTTTTTGATTCTTGACAAAAAATTCTCTTGCGATTATAAGTAGTTCCCGGTTTTGGCAGGAGCAAACACAAAAACAGATTACTGGAAAAGGAAGTCCACGGGCTATAGAAAAATGGCAAGTGGACTCCTTTGTTTTTGGAGGAGACACAACCCGGGGACTGGGAGGAAGAAGTGGCGCTCAAGGTAAGGGGTCATCAAAAGATTGTTCAGCTCATGGAAAAAGGGGTGGATATCTCTAACCCCCTGAGCCTGGATGTTGGGGCAGAGATCAACCCTGACAAGATCTCAGGCGACAATGTCAGAATTTACCCGGGATGCCGAATCTATGGTGGAGAGACAGTTATAGCTCCGGGTGCTCAGATTGGCAAGGAAGGGCCGGTAACCATCGAGGACTGCCAGATCGGCCGGAACGTGGAATTGAAGGGGGGGTATTTCGAAAGGGCGGTATTCCTTCAAGCGTCCGAAATGGGATCGGGGGCACACGTACGCGAGGGTTGTATCCTGGAGGAAGCGGCAAGGGCCGCCCATTGCGCGGGGCTAAAACAGACCATCCTCTTTCCATTCGTCACCCTCGGCAGTTTGATAAATTTCTGCGATTGCCTCATGGCAGGGGGGACCGGCGGCAAGGATCACAGTGAGGTGGGCAGTTCATATATTCATTTTAACTTCACCCCGGATGGAGACAAGGCCACCGCATCGCTAATTGGGGATGTCCCCCGGGGGGTAATGCTCAGTCAGCGCCCCATCTTTCTGGGCGGCCAGGGCGGCATGGTGGGGCCGGTGCGCGTGGGCTATGGCAACGTGGTGGTTGCGGGCACCATATTGCGCAAGGATTCCCCCGAAGATGACCGGCTGATTATCGGGAAAGCTTATCGGGAAAAAATAACCAAAGTTTTCCCAAACCGCTTCCTTGGACATTCCCGTCTCATAGAGAACAATGTCCTTTATCTCTCCAATCTCACGGCCCTGGAACAATGGTATCTCCAGGTCCGAAGGCCACTCTTTGGTAAAGAGAAATTTGAGGGGCTTATTTACTCAGGGGCGATTGGTAACCTCTCTTTGGCAAAGAAGGAACGTATAAAGCGCATTAAAGAGATGGTTGAAAAGATCCCTGCTGTTGCGGAGGGTCAGAAAAACAGGGTTTCTGATTCAGCCGCCGGAGGAGAGCTTCGCGAACGGGTTGAAGAAGTCTGCGAGCTATTTGGAGGCGTAATCCCGGACAAGGTGGGGGCCGTTCATCGCGACAGCTTCCTATCGAAATTCGAGAAATATATAAAGAACAGCAACCAGGACTACGTCCGGACGGTCCAAGGTCTGCCGGAAACGGTTTCCCAGGAAGGCACACGTTGGCTCCAAGAGATTGTTGACGAACTCTGCCGGCAAGCGGCTGTGATTCTGCCGACGATGGGCCTTTTTAAGGAA
>JABMQV010000176.1 GCA_013203065.1 Desulfobacteraceae bacterium
ATTTTTATGGATTCCGAGACCCGAGAAATCCAAGAGGAGCACAGCTTCCAGTTGGGCGCAGACGATAAACATGATGATCTGGAGGCGATTGTTGGCGGTTGGGAATGTATCCGCAAGGCATGGAACGAGCGTATCCCGGTCGTCACTTTTAACGGCACCGATTTTGATTTTCCGGTAATGCGAATGCGGGCGATGTTGCAAGATGTTCCTGTCGCTCCGGGAATGTACTCTCAATTGACCAATCGGTATGGAGGCAAATTTCACTATGACTTGATGAAGATCCTATTGGACCAGCCGCATCCAAAGAAGGGTGCAAATCTGGAGTTCTATCTACAGCTTTTTGGGTGTGGCACAAAGGGCGATATGGACGGCTCGTGGGTCTGGCCCATGTATCAGGCCGAGGAGTATGGAAAAATTCAGGATTACTGTTATAATGACGTGCTCACCATGGCGCACCTTTTCTGCCGGGTTAAGGATTGGATAAAAATTGAAATAGAAGGGGGTTGAGTTGAAGTTCTATCGCTATTATTCGGTTTATTACGATGGCGGCCCGAAGGTGCACATGGAAAAACTCCACATGCTCAAAGAGACTCCCAAGGGCTGGTGGATCGTGCCCAAGGGCTGGGGATTGTATGGGAAGCACGAGATCTGCATGGTTGGGGGTTGGGAGCGCTGGGTTTCAAAGACGGCAGTAAAGAGATACGCATATCCTACAAAAGAACAAGCATTGAGCTCTTTTGTTTGTAGAAAGAACCGACAAATCAAAATACTGACAGCCAGATTGTCTGGCGCGAAACATGAATTGCGCATAGCGGAAAACATGAAGACAGCAAACGAACTCCTATAGGAGGATGCGTGATGGCCTATTTTCATGATGGTAAAATAAAACACTGTGAACCAAAAGAGCACCCCGACTATCCCGGTTGGCTAATCATTGATTGTGGTTGCTGTGCTGGTATCGAGTGGGGCGGTGAAGAACCGAGGGAATGTAAACGATGTGACGGAACTGGGGCTATATACAAGCATGTCAGGTCTGGCGTGGTGGCGCTATATCCCGGAGGACCATTCACTTAAAGGAGGTTGAAATGGACAATCTACCGGACATCATATCGAAAGATCCCGAAGAGGTAATAGGCGCCGAGCTTGAGGAGTTGAAAAAGGCCATCGCTACCACTAGGGATTATCTTGAAATATTACAACGAGCCTATGAACGGCTCACGGAAGGGAGGGCGACATGACAGAACAAGCATTGACAGTTGTAGAAAACAGACAGGCGAACATCGTAAATGTGGAAGAATTTGCGATGAGTGTGGATGGCTTACTAAAACAGGTAGACCTTATCCAAAAAGTCATGCACGGCGTAATGAAAGAGGACGAACACTATGGCACCATTCCTGGTACAAAAAAGCCAAGCCTGTATAAGCCGGGGGCTGAAAAGCTCTGCCTTACTTTCCGGCTTGATCCCGAATATGAAATCATCCGTGAAGTCAGGGAAAAGGATTTTATTGCCTACACGGTAAAATGTGTCCTGGTTCACATTCCATCCGTCCAGCGCATAGCCAACGGTATCGGATCTTGCAATACGCGAGAAACAAAATACCGGTGGCGGTTCATTGATGAGCTGTCAGACAAACCCGTACCATCAACATATTGGGACGCTCGAAAAGCAAATAACAATAAGGAAATGAAACGGCTCTTGGGGGGTGATGGCTTCCGGGCGGCAAAGAACGAAGAGACTGGGAAATGGGTGATAGCGAGATCCCAAAAAGTCGAGAATGATAACCCGTGGGATCTGGACAATACCATTATCAAAATGGCATGTAAAAGGGCGCTGGTTGCCGCCACGCTGAACGCAACGGCGGCAAGCGATATCTTTAGCCAGGACTTGGAAGACTTGCCGCCTGGGGTTATTCGGGGGAGCAACGGGGCGAAAGCAAAACCTGTTGAAACCATAAAGCCGCCGCCCAAATTCGAACCTGCCAAGCCCGCCGATAGCAACGGCAGACCCTTGAACGCAACCCAAATCGGCAAGATAGTACACATGGCGCAACAGCTTGAAAGCCCCATTGGCGCCTTGGACATACAGGCCATGATTGACGGCTATTGCGCGGAGCATGGGGGGGAAACCTACGAAAACGGGAAGCACATCTTGGATAATTTCCACGAGGTTTTGAACAATCACATAGATCGTCAAACCGGGGATGTCGCACCACAAGATGAAGACGACGACATTCCATTTTAAGGAGGCATAGGAATGGAATCACAGGCTGAATACCAGGTAACAAAACCGGAACGAAGCGCACTCGCTGAGTTTGCCGTAACTCCTGCCAAGGTCGCGGAGATGGCAAAGGAGTATATGTCATTGACCGTACCGCCGGAGGATACCAAGGGGTACAGGGTCGCACGATCCGCCTTGACGGTATGTGTGACTACCCGGACAGGCACCGATAAGCGCAGGAAGCAGCTTGGAGAGGACGCAAGGGCGTGGATTTCAGAAGTCAACCAAGCTCAGAAGGATTTGATTGCACCACTGGCCCCGGTTGAGGAGCACTTGCGGGCGGAGTTACAGACCGAGGATGATCGCAAGGCTGCTATCAAGGCTGAGGCCGAGCGGGTTGAGCGGGACCGGATCGAGGGATATCGGAAGCGCATTACAGAGATACAGGCATACGGTATTGTGTTGCCGACCCTTTCGTCAACCGCTATACAATTAATTATTGAGAGTGTGGAGAATATCGACACGTCTGAATCTGAGCTTGAAGAGTTTTGGACAGAAGCTACCCTAACGAAAACCAGCACGCTCAATGCGCTATATCAGGCGCACAATGCCAGGGTAGTATGGGAAAAGGAAGAGGAGGAGCGCAAGGCCGAAACGG
>JABMQV010000177.1 GCA_013203065.1 Desulfobacteraceae bacterium
CGCGCGTGGATTCTTCACTTGGCCGGAAGTCCCAAACCCCTCAAGGCGATGATGTTTCGCTGGACTTCATTGGTCCCGCCATAGATTGTCTCCACTATGCTCCAACGGTGCTGATGCTCGACCCTTCCTGCAAGGGGGGCCCATTCTGAGCCTGACGTGAGTTGGCCAAAGAGCCCCAGGATTTCCATACAACCGTTGGTGATATGCTGGGCCGTTTCCGTAGCGAAGATTTTTTGCATGGAGGATTGGTAGTTTGGGATCTCGCCCTTATCAAGGATATGGGCCAGCCTGTAATAGAGCAGTCTTGATGCCTCCAATTCCATAGCCATCTGGGCCAGTTTCTGTCTGACAAGCGGGTCTTTTGAAAGCGGTCGATTTCCGACTGTGGTCTTCCGGGAGTATTCAACCACCTCCTCGAAAAGCCGACGGTACCCCCCGGAAGGAAACATACGCTCATAATCCAAGGCGGCCATAAGATAGTAGAAGCCCTTGTTTTTTTCACCAACGAGGTTATTTTTCGGCACTTTTACATCATCGTAATAGACCTCGTTTGTCTGCCATCCTGCCAGGGTAACCATGGGCCGGACCGTTATCCCCGCGCTTTTCATGTCAACAATCATCATGGAGATGCCTTTGTGTCTTTTACCGTGCGGGTCAGTCCGGCAGGCAAGCCAGTGATAATCGGCCACATGGGAGTGTGTGTTAAAGGTCTTCTGGCCGTTTAGGACAAAGTGGTCATCTTTCTCGATAGCCTTCAAGTTCACGTTAGACAAGTCTGATCCGGCCTGCGGTTCTGTGTACCCCAAGGCAAATTCCACTTCCCCTCTTCCGATAGGCAGCAGCCATTTCTTTTTCATCTCCTCTGAACCGATATGCAGTATGGTGGGGCCGGCCATATGGGCAGCCACAAAGATAGATGGGACCCTCGCGTACGCCATTTCTTCCCTGATGGCGAAAGTCAGCGCGGCAGACGCACCTAACCCTCCGTATTCGGCAGGCCAACTCGGGACCAACCAGCCGTGAGCCGCAAACTTCTTGATGAATTTCCGGCCCAGCCCACCACCATAACAGTACCCGATGGAGAGGGTCTCCTCCAGCATCTCCCGGCTGGCTTCTGCCTCAATAAAGGCCCGGACTTCCTGGATGACCTCTTGTTCTTCCGACGAAAATTCAAAGTCCATTGGACGCTCCTTGGATTATTGGAGTCTTTGATCGTAACTTCTCCGCAACCTATGAAGATGTTTTGCTGGTAGCATAACCATGGTCATTTATCATTGGCCATTGGATGCGGGTTACAGGTTCCAAGTTGCAGGTTACGGGTTTCAGGTCTCAGGAGACTAAAACGCCCCGTATGTGTGACATGCCTCGGTAAAGGCCTTTATGTTATTCAGGTCGGCCTGAAGCGGTATTTGACATCCCGGCCCGACGATGTACCTGGCCTCCCCCTGAGCAATATCAAGGCATTTTTTGGCTTCTTCCTCCAGTTGGCTCGGGGTTCCCTGCATAAATAATATGGGATCAACATTGCCAATGATGGTGGTCTTGCCCCGGCCCAATTCAAACAGCTTTTCGAGAGATGAAGGGCCGTCGATGCTTAACCCATCGATCCCAAGGTCGATAAGATCCTGAAAGATGGGGTCCACATATCCGCATATATGGAAGGAAACCCGCCCGCCTTTGTCATGGATAGCCTCCACAATCTTCTGATGGTAGGGGAGGACATGTTCGGCGTAAACAGCTGGCGAAATCAGGCTCATACCCGCTGAAGGATCTCCTATAAAGGGAGAGACCCCCAATTCCAGTGCGGCCAAACACCTGGCAATGACTGTTTCCGTGGTATATTTCATCAGGTCATGAAGAAATTGCTTGTCGTCGTACAGATCTTCCATGGCCTCATTCGCGCCCCGCAACTCCAGGCCAAAGCTCCATGGGCCACCGATCATCGTGGTAATGTGGTAATCCGGAAACACCTCAACGCATTTTTCACACATATCTAAATGACCGCTGAAAAGCGGGTCTTCTCGCGGTAACCGGACAGACCACTTGGGAAGTTTTTCTTTGATATCTGCCTTCTTTATGCTAGGGGGTTTGCCCATCATTTTTCGAAAGGCTTCCTGGGCATCCGGCATGAGGGGATTGAAAGGAACGAAGAGTGCGTCTGAGTCAAGCTCCTCGGCGGTAATCTTGGCGGTTTCCAGTGCCGCTTCGGGCTGGGTGAAAAATTGCTCCAGCGTGTAGCCGGCTCGTTTGGCGTAGTGCCCACCCAATAGGAGCAAGACAGGTTGACGGTCCAGTTTTTCTCCGCTAAAGGCGGCTTCCATACGTTCTTTCCCTGTGAAAGATCTTTCCATCATTTTACCTCCTCTGGTTATGGGATGAGCGATTAAAGGCCTGCGCAGGCCCTAAAGGCGGAATTTCGGCACCCTCTTTTGCAGAAAGGCCTCTATCCCCTCTTTTGTTTCGCCGGTGTAAACGACCTCCTGCATTAGTTCGGGTTCACAAACGAACATATTTCCAAAGCCCTCCATGGAAGCCCCGAGGGCGATCTTTTTTGTGAGCCTGATGCAGGTGGGGCTTTTGGATGCTATTTTTTCGATGAATTCATGGGTAGCCTGCATCAAGGAATCTTTGGAAACAATCTTGTTGGCAAGATTCAGTCTATAAGCCTCTTGTGCCGGAATGGGATCACAGGTCATAACGATTTCCATGGCCTTTGAGGCCCCCACCATTCTGACCAGTCTCGGGGTACATCCCCAGGTGAAGTAGGTGCCGATGTTTGTCTCCGGGACAATGTAATAACTGTCTTCGGTCATGATACGGAAGTCGCAGGCCTGGGCCACAGCCATTCCCGCTCCGCACACGATTCCACACAAACCGGCAACGGTGATTTGCTCCAGGTTTTCCAGGCTCCGCATCATTTCGTGGCCCGCGAGTTGGTGTATGCGAGCATCTTCTGCCTTGAACTCTCCGCTTCCAAATTCACTCAAGTCGGCACCCGCTGAAAAATGGTCTCCCTGGCCGGTGAGAATCACAAATCGGGCAGAGGTGTTGCTCCGTAAGGAGTGCCATACCTGGATGAGTTCTTCCACCATCTGCGTGTTAAAGAGATTCAGCTTGGGGCGGTTCAGGGTGACGGTGACGGTCTCATCAGATTGTTCGACGCTTATGGTCTTGTAACTGCCCATTTATACCTTCCTTTCTTATTGGTTCATGGATTGTTTTGTTCTGGAAACCACGTCCTATGTGTATTAGAGGCAGTAGCTCTTTCGGTAATTTTCCTTTTATGTTGTTTTTTCCTGTACTTCCCTGGCATTTATAAGTCAAGGGAAACCGGCTTTACGGATTGCCTGCATGGGGCCAATTTGGACTTCACTATCGGACAAATCCCGTGCGTTCGCCTAATCATAAAAAAAGGGCATTCCATCCAATTGCGATGGGATGCCCTCTCATTGCTCAGCGAAGCGATTAAGCTACAGTAACATTTACGGCAGAGGGGCCTTTCTGACCTTGCTCTATGTCAAAAGTGACCTTCTCGCCTTCATTAAGAGACTTGAAGCCGACGCCATTGATTCCTGAATGATGAACAAATACATCAGGACCGTCTTCTTGCTCAATAAAGCCATAGCCCTTTCGCTCATCAAACCACTTCACGGTTCCATTAGCCATAGTGACAACCTCCTTTCAAACTAATTGTTACGGTTCCAAACTTCAGGTCGCCACTTTCGACAAATGGATCTTTCCCTGAAACGAAACCCAAACACCAGCAAACGCCTGTCTACTCAGGCTAGTCTATACTCTAATTCTAATACAAAATCAAGCGATTAATTAAGAAAAATATTTCTTGGTACGCCAGGACTTTTCTTGTTATCTTGAGCTGCTTTGCCAGTTCATCACCTCACCGAAAATACTCGCGACAAGCCGGCTCCCGCTCATTGGGTGGGACGCTATCCATTCACTGATCGCATTGACGGGTCAAGGTCATGTCATTTAAGGTGGTAACTATCTGAATTAGAAAAGTATTTATATATTGGAATTTCGAAACAATTGTGTAAACCAAGTCAGGGTTCAAGGGACTGGATTCTTTACTTGTTGTCTTTGTGATTAGGTGGCATAATAAAAATTGGTCCTGCCTGGGACGTTAGAAAGGAGAACAACTTGGCAACAAATTCAATCCTCGAAATTGTCGCCTATGGGGCATGGAATGCCGGCGAAGTGGTAGATAATTCGTCCTTCTCAAACAGAGGCATGTTTTTCAAAGGCAACATCCCAGTCAATCATGAAACCATAGAAAAGAGAATCGGAGTAAGAAAAAGAGTGGTCGCCCCTGAAGACGAGAGAATCGGGGTGACGGCCTTGAAGGACCTCCTTGAGAAGCCAGATATGGATCCTTCCCGGGTCAAGGTGGTCATTGGGGCAACCAATGTGGGGGAAGACAAATATGACCCGGGCCCCCTGATCAGGCATCCGTTTGAACTCATGAAAAAGAGCTGCCCCGATGCCATTGTCCTGGATCTCTATGCAGGGTGCCCCGGCTTTAACGTATCAACGGAGCTCATTTTTATGCTTTCCCTTGCAGGGGTTCTTGGAGCCGGTGATTTATCCGTTATCGTGGGCGCGGAGAACATCCATCGTGCAAAGACGTTCAGACCCCTTGATACGGCAAACACCCTATTCGGGGACGACGCCCTTGCAACCGCTCTGGAGACAAAAGCCTGTATTAAACCCGCTGGGAGTTATTCCAGGAGCGCTAAGATCAAACGTCCTTTGGGAAAAGATTTTGTAACCGGAATCGCAGAGACCCTCTTTGAGATTAACGGGCGGAATAGGATTGACGGGATAATCGTCGATAACCAGCTTGGGAAAATGCACCACAGGATCCCTGCAACCGCTGCAAGGGTTCAGCAACGCCTTGTGGACCTTATGTATCCCGAAGCCGTATCAAACGGAACTGTCAGCCGTTTCAAGGATGCCTTGGCGTTTTACGATAGAAACGTAAGATCATTTGGATTTGATATCATGTCTGCGGGCGGGGCCCCATCTCTGGTTGAAAGCATTGCCAGGGCCTACGTGGAGTCGGGGAAATACAAAACCATTGCCTCAGCCTACCTGGCTTCTGATTTTTCTCTTGAAGCCATGGTCCACAAGGGGGATGGCTATGGTTTTGTAAGACCCCGTCACGGTATTGTTGACACCCTCACCCGGACCCACGGCTGTTTTGCCGATTACATACAGGCCATTCCTGAAAACGGGGATGTCTTCGCGGAAATCGATGGTAAGGGGGTTTTTCTGCACGCAACCCGTGGGGCAAGGGCCCATTTGACCGAACTGTTGTCAAGAAACAACCTGACCCTGTATGACATCGATCTTCTCATTGAACACCAGGCAAATTTCGCTATGATACCCCTCACCCTTGAGAAGGTCCTGATGAATGGTCAACAAGATATAAAGAAAGCCACCGCGGAATACATCGCAAACAGAATGGTGACAAACATCCACGAAAGGGGGAACTGCTCTGTTGTCTGCATGCAGAGACTGCCTTATGACCTCCAACGAGGGGCCCTGAAAGAGGACACTGTCCAGGGCTATCCGGTAAACAGAAATCTGCGCAACCTCAAAGACGCGAAGGTGATATTGAGCGATTCAGTCGGCACCGGCATGACGCGGAGTTCTATTCTTCAGATAAAGAGGTAAGGGTCTGCGCAAAAATAACTTCGCAGAATTGGCGCCCGGATTTAGGTCAGATTTGGTTGAGATGGAAAAAAAAGACACGATGAGCCACGAGGTAAGGCTGACGGTCCCTTTTCACGATGTAGACCCCATGCAGATCGTCTGGCACGGCCACTATTTCAAGTATTTTGATATGGCAAGGTTCGGGTTGTTTCGTGGTGCCGGCGTCGATCTCTGGGAATTCTTCAAAAAGACAAACTACCTCTTTCCAATTGTCAAAACCACCACAAAACATATTATTCCCTTGAGATATGGTGATGAATTTATATGCAAGGCAACAATCATTGATGCGAGAATCAAGATTGTAATAGATTTTGAAATATGGCTCGTTGGAAGCAGCGAGATATGTACGAGAGGAAGAGGTGACCAGGTTGCTTTAAAATACCCGGAATTGGAAATGATGCTGGAGATCCCGGATGAAATTCGCAAGGCATTTGGATTCTAGACATGGAAAAAGAGATTCAAGAAGCACTTGTTTTGGGTGTTGAACGGGTAACCGCCTGGTCCAGGCTCCTGGATGACATCAATGTCTTTCCGGTGGCTGATGGCGATACAGGGCGGAATCTGATCGTAAGCCTATCTCCTTTGCGACAGATTGAGGAAAGGGGAGAAGATACCATTCGGCGGCTGTTGATTTCGGCCCGGGGAAATTCGGGCAACATTGCAGCCCGTTTTTTTTCAGGGTTTCTTGCCGCGGATTTTATCGATGCAATCCCCCAGGCAACCAGGCTGGGAAGAGACCTGGCCTGGCAAGCGGTCCATGACCCGGTACCCGGGACCATGCTCACGGTGTTTGATCAACTGGTTGAAGTCTTGGCGAGAGATAATTTCAAGATCAATAGCCAGAGTGTATCAGAGGTGGTTTTGCAGCTCGAAAAGGCGGTACGGTCCACACCGGAGCTTCTTCCCAAACTCAAGAGTGCTGGGGTAGTGGACTCAGGGGCCCTTGGTATGTATATCTTTTTCGAAGGATTTTTTATGGGCCTAACCGGCAAATCCGATGCGTTCAAGCCTGTGACGACAATCTTCGGAGATGCGCTCAGTGTTTCACCGTCTTTCAGTGAGACCATGGAAGAAGGCTATTGTATCGATATGGTTCTGCAATTGGATGGGAGTTCTCAAGAGGAGATTAAAAAACTCTCCGAATATGGTGAGAGCGTATTGGTAATCCCTCACAAGGATTTTTTGAAGGTTCATCTCCATGCTACCGACAGGGAAGAGGTGAGGAATGGGGTCAAATCTCTTGGGGCCATTGTGGAATGGTCGGACGATAATCTCGGAAAACAGATAGCTCAATTCGGGCAAAAAGAGACCCGGGGATGCATCCATATTATGACGGATGCGGCTGGTTCTCTTACGCTTGAAGATTCAGCCACTCTTGGCATTACTCTCCTTGACAGTTATATCATAGCCGGCGAGAGATCCCTGCCCGAGACCCTTTTCTCTCCATCCGAACTCTATAAGCGCATGAGGGAAGGGGTAAAGGTTTCAACCTCCCAGGCATCCGTTTTCGAACGTCACCAGTTTTACCAAAGTGTCCTGGATCAGTATGAAAAGGTAGTATACCTTTGTGTGGGGTCTGTTTTTACGGGCAATTATGATGTGGCCATGGCGTGGAAAAATGAAAATGACCCAGATGACCGTTTGGCGGTCATCGATACAACTGCGGCTTCGGGACGGTTGGCGACGATCGCAATCATAACAGCGCGATATTCATGTGAGACAGATGACCCCGAGGCTGTTATCGAATTTGCGAAGGGAGCTGTTGATAGGTGCGAAGAATATGTCTTCCTAGATACGCTTCAATAC
>JABMQV010000018.1 GCA_013203065.1 Desulfobacteraceae bacterium
ATATTAATCATACTTAGTTCGGGTTTTATCGGATCAGCAGTGCCTCTGGTCCTGAAGAGATCAAATGTGGATCCTGCCCTTGCCACCGGCCCCTTTGTAACCACTCTAAATGATGTCTTGAGTCTCATTGTCTACCTGGGCCTTGTAACGCTTTACCTTCGGGTGACCACGTGATCAGACCACGAAGAGTTTAAACTCTTACCGTAGGCTCTTGACAAAATTCCGGGTCCCGGCGACACCCTCCTGTTCCATAATCCTGATAATCTGGGACCCTATAACCGCAATATCCGCATTTCCTTTCAGGAATTCCATATGGGCCTTATTCTTGAGACCAAATCCAACCGCGAGAGGAAGCCGGGAGGCGCTGCGACAGCGGGCAAGATAGGAGGTTAGTTCACCGGAAAAATTTGTGTCTGCGCCGGTGACTCCTTTTCGGGAGACACAGTAGATAAATCCCTTTCCGAAGGAGTCGAGGTATTTCATTCGATCGTTAGACGTGGCGGGCGAAAAGATGAGGATTGGGGCAAGGTCGTGTTTCTGCATGGCCTCCAGGTACTCCTTTCCCTCTTCAGGAGGCAGATCCGGGACAATGGCCCCCCGTAACCCTCTTTCAGCCATGGCTGAGACGAAATCATGTACGCCGTAACGGAAGAGGATGTTGTAATAGGTCATAATAAGGAACGGGATATCAAATGTTCGGACAACGTGTTCAGCAAGATGGAGGCAACTTCCCACGGTGGCCCCCCCTTCAAGGGCTCGCTGGTTGGCCCGGACAATCACGGGGCCGTCAGCGATGGGTTCGGTGAAGGGGATCTGCAATTCCATCAGATCAACCCCCTCTTCAACCATTGCCTCGATGATATTGAAAGAATCCTCCAAGGAGGGATATCCTAGCACGAGATGCGTCATCAGCAGGACATCTTTTTTCTTCAGTCTGTTGCGGAGATACGTCTCAAGTGCCATATTCATCCCCTTTTTTGCGGATAAATTCCTTCCAGCCGGGATCGGAAAAAGCCTCTGCGATGGTAAAGATATCTTTATCCCCTCGCCCCGATTGGTTGATCAGGATGAGTTGGTCCCTGGAAAGCTCGGGGGTCTCTTTGAACGCCTGGGCAAAGGCATGGGCCGATTCCAGGGCGGGTATCAACCCCTCTTTTTTTATTGTGAGAGACAGGGCATCCAGGACCTCTGAATCGGTTGCCGCCTCAAACCTGATCCTCCCTCTCTCGCGATGCGAGGCAAGGATAGGTGATACGCCCACATAATCTAATCCCGCGGCCACACTGTGGGTTTCTTTCATCTGCCCGTCCCGATCCTGGAGAAAGTAGCTTTTGTACCCCTGTGCCACACCCACGGATCCAACATCGGATGCGAGTCGCGATGCATGTCTCCCCGTGTCGACGCCCTCTCCGCCGGCCTCAACGCCCACAAGTTCTACCCCGTCATCAAGAAATCCACTAAAGATCCCCAGCGCGTTGGAGCCTCCCCCAACGCAGGCATAGATTCGGGAAGGAAGTTTCCCCTCACATTCCATAATCTGGTCACGCGCCTCTTTTCCGATGATGGACTGGAAATAGGAGACAATCTCCGGGAACGGGTGGGGGCCGCACGCCGTGCCGAGGACATAGTGTGTGTCATCCATATTCGTCACCCAGTCGCGGAATGCTTCATTTATGGCATCCTTCAAAATCCTTGTGCCTTCTTTGACTGGAATGACTTCTGCTCCCAAACGTTCCATCCAGAATACATTGGGCCGTTGTCGGTCAACATCCACTTCCCCCATGTAGATAGAACATTTGAAACCAAACCTGGCCGCCATGGTGGCCGTGGCCACCCCATGCTGACCGGCTCCGGTCTCGGCGATAACACGATGTTTTCCCATGCGTTTCACCAGAAGACCCTGGCCCATGACGTTGTTTGCCTTGTGGGCACCCGTGTGGTTGAGGTCTTCACGTTTGATGTAAATGCGCGCTCCCTTGAAATGGTTTGTAAGGTTTCCCGCAAAGGTAAGCGGCGTGGGTCTGCAGGAATAGGTTGACATAACATCTACATACTCTTTCCAGAAGCAAGGGTCGTTCTTGGCCTTTTCAAACGCATCAACAAGCTGATCAAAGGTGGCGGTGAGTATTTCGGGGATGAAGGCCCCTCCAAACTCTCCATGATATCCGCGGCTATTCATTCAAATCCCTTCCATTGTCGGTGTTCCTGATTATTTTTATCAATCTTTCCATGAGGTGATGATCCTTCTTCCCCGGCCGATCCTCCACGCCGCTGCTCACATCAACGGCAAAGGGGTTTGCCATTGAAATAGCACGTTCGATGTTTGAGGGGGTGAGCCCCCCTGCCAAAATAATAGGAACTCCCAGCGTCTTTCCCATGGCGGCCAAATTCCAATCAAATCTCTTGCCGGTACCCCCTCTTTTTTGATCCGCATAGGTGTCAAGAAGCATGGCCTTGGTTTTCCCCTTATACGGGGTCATGGCGTGAAGAACCGAGCTGTCCCTGATTTGGAAAGCCTTTATTGAGCGCGGCATAAAGTCTTCGCAGACCTCCGGGGGTTCATCACCGTGGAACTGAATCAGATCCAGGCCGCAAAACCGCATGATTTGCCTTATGGCATCCGGCCTTTCATTAACAAACACCCCGACGGTCTGTACAAAGGGCGGCATGGCATTTATGATCTGTTGTGCCTTTTCGGGTGTAATCCGCCTGGGGCTGGGCGCGAATACAAACCCGATGGCATCCGTTCCCAGTTCAACCGCTGATGCCGCATCCTGATGGTTTGTGATGCCGCAGATCTTAATTTTTACCATGATCTATTCCAGCCTCAACCAATTCACTTGTCTTTTTGCTTAAATCTCTGTTTTTCATGAGTGAAGTTCCCACCAGGACCGCGCTGATACCGCGTCCTTTTAGCCGATGGACATCCCGTCCATCTGAAATCCCGCTTTCACTGACACGGATGCATCCATCCGGAACCAGGGGGGCCAGATCAAACGTGGTTCTGACATCGACCTCAAACGTGTGCAAATTACGGTTGTTGATCCCTATAATCCCGGCGCCACACGCAACCGCCTTTTCAAGGTCATCCCTGTCATGGACCTCTGTCAGGCAGGCCATCCCGAACTCCCGGCAGAGGGCCAGCAACTCCCTTAGCCGCTCTCGTGTCAAAATGCGGGCAATCAGCAGTACGGCATCAGCACCGTATAAGAACGATTCCTTTACCTGGACCGCATCAATGATAAAATCCTTGCGCAAGATGGGCAGTGAGACCGCACGTTTTAGATCCGGCAGCAGGTTCAGGTCCCCATTGAAGAACCGTTTATCCGTAATGAGGGAGATGGCTGCTGCTCCGGCCGCTTCATACAGGTGCCCTATCTGGATGGGATTTCCATCCCCGCGGATAATGCCTTCCGATGGAGAAGCGAATTTTATCTCGGCAATAAGGCGGATCTTTTCCGGTATGGATATGGCCGCCTTGAAGTCGCGACGGGGAAGCGGTTCCATATCGCTCCCGGTTGATCCCACCTCTTTTTTGAGACGGTCAACCTCCCTCTCTTTTTGTCTCAGTATCTTGAGTAATTGAGAGTGCATTAGAATATCCTACAGCTCCTTCCGAACAAAGGCGCCGCACTGTTGGGTGAACTCAACCAAACCAAAAAGCTTGTCCCTTGCCCCTCCTGAATCTATGGCGTCTTTTGCCCGGTCAATCCCCTCTTCAAGGCTTTTGTCGAGCGCGGTGACTACAAATGCTGCCGAGGCATTGAGGAGAACCATATCCCTCTTCGGTCCTTTCTCTCCCCCCAGAATATCCAGGATAATTTGGGCGTTTTTCTTGGCACTGCCTCCTTTTATGGCCGTTGGATCTGCCCTGGTAAAGCCGTACTTTTCCGGTGTCAACTCAAAGGTGTTTACAGCGTCTCCCTTTAAATGCGAAACCCGGGTGGGGCCGCATATGCTTATTTCATCAAAGGTCCCTTCGCCGCACACCACAAAGGCCTCTCTGGTCCCGAGTCTTTGAAGCACCTTGGCAATCTTTTCTGTGAGATCGGGGGAATAAACCCCGAGAACCTGAGCCGTGGCCCCTGCCGGGTTGGTCAGTGGTCCCAGCAGATTGAAAATGGTCCGCAACCCTATTTCCTGCCTGGGGCCGGCAGCGTATTTCATGGCTCCGTGATAGAGAGGGGCATAGAGAAACCCGATCCCAACCTCCTGGATGCACCTCTTCACGTTGGCATTGTTGATATCCAGCTTAACACCGAGACTGAGCAGTACATCTGCACTTCCGCACCTGCTGGAGACGGCCCGGTTTCCATGTTTTGCTACCTTGATCCCTGCCCCTGCTGCCACAAAGGCGGTTGCGGTAGAGACATTAAAAGTGCTGGTTCCGTCTCCTCCAGTACCACATGTATCCAGAATGGTCTCGTCTTCCACATTGATTTCATCCCGGTCAATGCTAACGAGATGATTGTTGAGGTTTACCTTGGTTGCCCGGGCCCTCATCGCCCTTGCGGCCCCAGTGATCTCGTCGACCGTCTCTCCCTTTAATCTCAGGGCCGTGATAAATGCGCCGATCTGGGCTGGTGTGGCATTCCCGGACATTATCTCATCCATGGCCTCTTCCATCTCAACCTCTTTCAGATCAACGCCTCTCACCACCTTTCCAATCGCCTCTTTGATCATGATCTTTTCCTCCGAGTAAATAAGTTTTGCAGGATCTCAGGTCCCTCTTTTGTCAGGATCGATTCCGGGTGAAACTGGACTCCTTCCATTTCAAGTTCGCGATGCCGAAGGCCCATAATTTCACCCCTTTCTGTCCATGAACTGACTTCAAGACAACCGGGGACAGAATCCCTATCCACGATGAGTGAGTGGTAGCGGGTCGCCTCAAAGGGATTGGGAAGGCCTTGATAGATGTTACGGCCATCATGAAAAACGAGGGAGGTCTTTCCATGCATGATCCGCTCCGCCCTAACAACCTTTCCCCCATAGGCCGCGGCCATCGCCTGGTGCCCGAGGCATACCCCGAGAATGGGCATCTTAGGCCCAAAACATCGGATCGCCTCCACTGATATACCGGCCTGGTCCGGCGTGCACGGCCCCGGTGATATGACCATGCCTGACGGAC
>JABMQV010000003.1 GCA_013203065.1 Desulfobacteraceae bacterium
GGTCAGCAGGACCCCCATCTGGCTCGCCCTGAAGAATCTGGAGAACGAAGGGCTGGTGACCCATGTCCCTAATCAGGGAATACATATGGCCCGGTTGACGCTTCAGATGGCCCATGACCTCTACGTGGTGAGGGGGCAGTTGGAGGGGCTGGCCGGACGTTTTTCGGCAGACAATATTGATAAGAGGACAGTGTCTCGCCTGGAGTCGCTTTTGAAGAAACAGCGGCCGATCGTTGAAAACCGGGATGTGATTGAGTATTCAGAATCGGATCTTGAGTTCCATGGTTTATTATACAGTTCCTGTGGAAACTGGCTGCTCATGGAGTTGCTCGAGAACATAAAGGCGAGATCGCGGCCCTTTGTCTGCGACCTTGCATCGATTTTACCAGGACTCTATCAGGATCACGTGGAGGTGGTGGAAGCCTTGAAAGCCCGCGATGCGGCCGGAGCGGAAAGGATAATGCGAAGGCACAACACCAGGGTGCGCCGGCAAATCAGGAAGGTCCAAAAAGAGGAAGCAAACTGAGAAGCAACCATGTCGTATGCCTTTAAAGATCTTCACTGGGAAAGAGATATTCAGGTAAATGCGTACCTCTTTCCCAAGACAACGGCGGAGGCCCTTGAGATGCTCTCTGGGTACGAGGGTAGAGCACGGGTGGTCTCCGGGGGGACAGACATCATCCCGAAGTTGCGCAAACGGGAACTGGAGGTGGAGGCCCTGGTGGATATCTCCCGCCTGCCGGAAATGAACATCATCGAACAGGACGGAGATAAAATCATTTTGGGAGGGCTTGTTACCCATGCCCAGGCAGCCACCTCGCCCTTAATCACGGAGAAAGCGCGGCTCCTTGCAGAAGGTGCGGCCAGGGTTGGATCACCCCAGATCAGAAATATGGGCACCGTGGCAGGAAACCTGGCGAGCGCTCATCCGGCGGCTGACACGAGCATACCGCTGCTCGCCCTGAACGCCTCCGTTTCCCTTGCCTCGACAGAGGGAGAGCGTGTGATCAACCTTTCACAGTTTTTCCAGGGGGAAAACCAGACCGCAGTGGATTCCAGGAAAGAAATAATAACTCAAATCAGCTTTCAGTCCCTTGGAAAAAATCAGGGATGTTGCTATCTCAGGCTGAGCAAACGCCGGGCCCTTACCATCGCCACCCTCGTCCTGGCAGCGGTTGTGGATGTTGACCCGCAAGAAAAGACGTTTAGAGAGGTGGCGATCGCACTCGGTCCAGTGGCACCCATGCCTTTCCGTGCCAAGAATGCCGAAGAAATACTCAAAGGAGCCCCTGTAAGCAAAGAGGTGGTGTTACTGGCAGCGGATGCTGCCGCTAAGGAATCTAGGCCCGAATCGAGTGCGGTTTGGGGATCCCGTGAATACAAGAAGGAAATGGTGAGAGTTTTTGTGCGACGGGGGTTGCATATGGCCCTGAAAAGGGCGGGATGCCCCGTCGTGTAAAGGGACGGCCAATGAAAAAAATGGAGATTCAATTCAAACTGAACGGGCGTGATGTTTGTGTGGAGGCTCATTCGAACACATTGCTGGTGGATCTCTTGAGGGACACGCTTGGGCTGAAAGGTACCAAAACGGGGTGCCGGGAAGGAGCATGCGGTGCATGCACGGTTCTGTTGGACGGGGCCCCGGTAAACTCCTGTATCCTTCCGGCATTCAAGGTCGAAGGGCGATCGGTCATTACCATCGAAGGTCTGGCCAAGGACGACGGCCGGTTGGATCCCATTCAGGAGGCATTTATTGAAGAGGGAGCGGTTCAGTGCGGCTTTTGCACACCGGGCATGATTATAAACGCAAAGGCCCTTTTGGGCCAGGACCCGCACCCTGAGGAGGGAAAGATCAGGGAGGCCATTTCAGGGGTACAGTGCCGGTGTACCGGTTACCAAAAAATAGTAGTTGCAATCAAGACCGCCGGCCAGAAGATGGATTCAGTCCGTTGATGATAGAAAGACCGGTTGCCCGGTCCCTGAGCACCCTATTTTTGGACAGGGTATGAGATATGAACACCAAAACCCGTGACCATAAGAAAGCAAAGACGTTGATCAAGGACAAACCGGATCTCTTGGGACTCATAGAGACGTCCCGGGCGAGCCCTTCCGTGGTGGGAAAATCCATCGTGAGGACTGACGCCCTCGGCAAGGTTACCGGGCGTCTTGCCTTTGGAGCAGATTATGCACAGGAGGGTTTTCTGCATGGAAAGATTCTGAGAAGCCCATACCCGCACGCCTTGATAAAGTCAATTGATACAGAGAAGGCAAAGAACCTGCCAGGTGTTGCTGCCGTCTTGACGGCAGAAAATGTACCGGGAAGAAACGGATTCGGGGGGATTATCCCGGATCAGCCAGTGATTTGCGGTGACAAGGTGCGCTTTGTGGGAGATGGGGTAGCGCTGGTGGCCGCAGAGACTGAAAAGATAGCCCACCAGGCCCTTGAACTGATCCAAGTGGAATACGATCTCCTGCCCCCCGTCTTTGATCCCATTGAGGCACTCAAAGAAGACGCGCCCAAGGTTCACGAAAAAGGGAATCTCCTCTCCTACAACAAACTGCGCAAAGGCGACACAGAAAAAGGTTTCGCCCAAGCGGATGTAATTATTGAGAGAACCTACCAGGTCCCCTTCGTGGATCATGCCTATCTGGAACCGGACATATGCATGGCCATCCCCAAGGCGGACGGTACCATGCTCGTGGAGGGGCCCATGCAGGCGCCCTTCACCGTGAGACGCAATGTAAATGCCGTGCTCGGCGTCCCGATAAACAGGGTTCAGGCCCGCCAGGTATCTATGGGAGGCGGTTTTGGCGGCAAGGAAGATTCCCCCATTGATCTGGGTTGCCGTGCGGCGGTCCTGGCATATCATACAGGACGTCCCGTCCGTATGGCTCTTGAAAGGGAAGAAGTCACCCTTCAGACCTGCAAACGCCACCCCATGATAATGAAGATCAAGATCGGGGCAAAAAAAGAGGGCAACCTCGTTGCCTTTGAAGGCGTCATCTATGATCAACAGGGGGCCTACGCCAGCCTGGGGCCTGTTATCCCCCCGGCGGGAGGCTCACATGTCCATGCCATGATAATGATGCCAGGCCCTTACGAGATTCCCAATGTAAAGATAGATGCCTACCTCTGCTACACCAACAACCCCTATGGCGGGGCCATGCGGGGTTTCGGCGCCCCACAGGTGCACGTCGCCCACGAACAGGTTATTGACGAACTTGCCCAAGCCCTTGGCACAACACCGATTGACATCCGGAGAAGAAATGGTTTGAGGGAGGGGGCATCAACGGCCACCGGACAGGTTCTGGACCAAAGTGTTGGTCTTCAGGACACCCTGGAGTCATGCGCCAAGGCCTTTGATTGGGAACAGAAATATCAGAATACCGGCTATGTGGACGAGGGAAAGACCAAACGCCGCGGTGTCGGGATCGGCATGGGCTGGTATCGAACCAGCATCGGGACAAACAATGACGCATGCGGCGCGAACGTAAACGTCCACGAGGACGGATCGGTTCTTCTCTTTACGGGAATCACCGAAATGGGCCAGGGCTCTTTTACCGTGCTCCCTCAAATTTGTGCGGAGGAGCTTGGGGTAAGGGTGGAGGATGTTCGTCTGGTACGGCCTGACACCGATATGGTTCCTGAATCCGGCCCGACGGTGGGAAGCCGATCCACAACCCTCATGGGCAATGCCATTATCCTGGCGGCCCGGCAGGTAAAAGAATCGATCCTGGAAATGGCCGCAGAGATGCTGATGGTGCCGTCAGACCGGCTGGAGTCAAGAGACCGCCGCATCTTTGACCGGGACAATCCCGGTACGTCTTTGGAGTTCAGGGAGGCGGCCGCCAGATGCATGGCCAATGGAAAGCGCCTTATCGGACAGGGATGGTGGGCCCCTCCTACACCCAGTCTGGACCCGGAAACGGGTCAAGGGAATCCATATTTTGTCTACACCTATTCGACCCACATGGCGGAAGTCACAGTTGACATGGAGACCGGGGAAGTGGAGATCACTGATTA
>JABMQV010000178.1 GCA_013203065.1 Desulfobacteraceae bacterium
CACAATCCCCTGAATCTCCAGGGGCATACTTCCGCCGTTGGTGTCGCAAAGGACAATGGCATCCGCGCCAGCTTCCTCGGCAGCCTTTAGGGCCTCCATGGCATAGGCACGGTTGACCTTGTACCCGTCAAAAAAATGCTCAGCATCATAGATCACCTCAAGGCCCTCTTCCTTAAGATATGCCACGGTCGCTCTTATCATGTCTAGATTTTCGCTCAGGGAAACCTTTAAGATCTCCGTGGCATGAAGATCCCAGTTCTTTCCGAAAATGGCCACACTTTCCACTTCGGTTTTCAGGAGTGCCTTTATGTTTTGATCATCTTGAGGGTTTGTCCCGGGCCTGCATGTACTTCCAAAGGCCGTAAGCCGGGTGTTTTGGAAAGCCATCTTTCGGGCCATTTCAAAAAACCTGGCGTCTTTTGGGTTGGAGCCAGGCCATCCCCCTTCTACATATTCGATCCCAAAATCATCCAGTTTTTTTAAGATACGCAATTTGTCTTCGGCCGATAGGTTGACATATTCCCCTTGGGTTCCGTCCCTCAGGGTTGTGTCATAGAGAGTGATTTGCTTGGACATTTTTTTTCTCCGCATGGTTTTTGCCAAAAAAAATCCGTTACCAGGCGGCCCTGATAACGGATTTTTTAGGATCTTGCTTAAATCATCTTGTCATTATCAGGGCGGGGGATTTGCGTCTAATGACCCCAAGGAGGCGCAACAAGGATAGGAGTATCCCAGCTGCGATAATAATGACGATGATGTTATGCAAAAGATTTAACATGATTACCGAATAAATTTATAAAAAGATTGGTGTAAGATACCATTTTTTAACCAGCGTGTCAAGTTGTTTTTTAAACTTTCCAAAAAAGTCCGGGGGAAATTTATGACAGGTAATTTTCGTTTTTTGCCTTTTGCAAATTCCGTATCCGTATGTTAGTAAAGAATCTGCGCCCGGAGGCCAGTACTCCAGGTCAATCCTGCCTGGCAGAGCCATTTATCTCTGACTTGGCCCTGAGGACCAGGATTTCTATTTTGAATTAAGAGTGGGGTTTTCAACGGGCCTGTTATTAACAGCGGGGCGCCTTGGACTCTGCCAAGTCTTGAATAAGCAAGAATTTTCCCACGGGATTGTGACATGAACATTACCTATATACTAGAAAAGGCCTTGAGCCTCTATGAAGATAAAGAGGCAGTGGTCTGCGGGGGAAAAAGGTTTACCTATTCCCGGTTTGCCGAGCGGGTCTACGGACTCGCCAATTTCCTCAAACGGATGGGTATGGGCAAAGGCGACCGTGTGGCTATTTTGCATCACAACAGCCATGAGTTCCTTGAATGTTACTTTGCTGCCGCCCAGCTCGGTGCTATTCTGAATCCGCTTAATTTCAGGCTTTCACCCCGAGAACTAAACTTCATTTTGGAGGATTCCGGGGCTCGCCTGCTTATCGCTGCTCGCAGATTTGGCGAGAACGTCTCTTCCGTCGTGGAGATGGCCGGCAATCTGGATCGGATTGTCTTGACAGGCAGAGGCGACCATCCCCCCATACCCGGATCACTGGATTACGAAGAGGTCTTAGATAAGGAACAAAAGACACCACCCACGGTCCCTGAGATCTCAGATGATGATGTGGCGCACCTGTACTACACCAGCGGTACAACCGGACGTCCCAAGGGGGTGATGCTCTCCCACAAGAATGTATGCAGTCACGCCGTGGCAGCCATTGCGGAGCTGCACCTCACCGATCAAGACAATTGGATACATGTGGCCCCCCTTTTTCACCTGGCTGATGCCTGGGCGACCTTTGCCATCACCCTGGTGGGTGGCAGGCATGTGATTGCAACCGATTTTGATCCGCCATTGGTCCTCTCTGCCATACAGGATGAAAAAGTCACCATAACAAACATGATTCCCACCATGCTGAATATGCTGGTAAACACCCCGGATGTGGGCGCCTATGACTTCTCAAGCCTCCGTGCCCTGTTGAGCGGGGGGGCACCCATTGCGCCTGAAGTGGTGCGAAGGATCATGGAGACCTTTAGATGTGACTACATACAGACCTATGGAATGACCGAAACGAGCCCCTATCTTACGGTCTCCATACTCAAGGATAATCTCGTTGATCTTTCCCCGGAGAAACAGTTCTTTTACAAGGCCAAGACAGGTCGACCCTTCCTGGCGGTGCTTCTAAAAGTGGTCAGGGAAGACGGAACTGAAGTCACGCCCGATGACAAGGAGGTGGGTGAGATCATTGTCAAGGGAGATATTGTCACAAAGGGCTATTGGAAGCAACCCGGGGAGAGTGCGAAGGTCCTGAAAGACGGCTGGCTTTTTACCGGAGACATGGCTGTGGTGGACTCGGAGGGATATGTCAACATTGTGGACAGGAAAAAGGACATGATCATCACCGGTGGTGAGAATGTCTACTCCGTTGAGGTGGAAAATGTGCTTTACACCCATCCTGCTGTCCTGGAAGCCGCGGTGATTGGGGTGCCCGATCCCAAGTGGGGGGAGGCTGTTAAGGCGGTGGTGGTTCTCAAGCCTGGCCACCGAGCAACTGAAGAAGAGATCATTGAGCATTGCAAGGAGCAAATTGCCCATTTCAAGGCCCCAAAGTCGATCGATTTTCTGCCAGAGCTCCCTAAAACCGGGTCAGCCAAGATTTACAAAAAGGGCCTGAGGGAAAAATATCTCTAACGAACTTAGGGGCTTCGCCCCAATTGGCCTCCGCCCCGTAGGGCCTACGCCCCGGAGGGAATGTTGGAAATTGGAACAATGGCATGCTTTATGCTGTTGGATAAGCGTTGAATGCTTTTGCACGTATAACCTATAAGAAAGGAGGCGATTATGTATAAAACCATTTTGGCGCCGTTGGATGGATCGAAACGAGCCGAGGCAATATTGCCTCACCTGGAGGAAGCAGCCCGGCGTTACAAAGCAAAGGTTATTTTTCTGCAGGTAATCGAGCAGACTTTACTTTTAGTGGTACCGGAGTCTTTTTACGTTGGGCAAGACCAATTCGAGGAGAAAGTAAAGGAAGTTGAAGTTTATTTAGAGAGTCTCAAGGGGGTGTTTCGCGAGAAAGGAATTGAGGCTCAAACGCTAACTGCACACGGCCCTGTTGTAGAGGCGATCATTAACGCTGCTGAACGCGAAAGCGCAGACATCATTGCCATCGCCAGTCATGGCCGTGGCGGATTATCCAGGGTGTTTTACGGTAGTGTGGCGGCCGGCATCCTCCATCGTACCGACCGACCCTTGCTGCTCATTCGTTCGGACTAATAGAATGAGAGTATCATGATTTCACAATACCGGGGCTTCGGCAAAGGAGTCTCATCTTTTGCCGTGGGATCAACTCAAAAGACCAAGGGAGGAAGACCATGACCGTATATAGGGGGACAGCCAAATATGTGCCCGGAATGTATGTAAAAAAGAAACCAAAGACTTCAGAGTCGGTGGATCAATACTTCCGGGAATGGGAAAAAAAAACATTGGAAACCAAGAAAGAGCCACCCGCTCCGCAGATGCCGCCTGCCATCTGTTTTTCTCGCAAAATCGGTGTCGGTGCGCTGGAAGTTGCAGATATTTTAGCTGAAAAAATCGGATACCGTGTGGTTGACAGAGAAATCATTGAATTCATCGCAAATGAGGCCAAGATTCGAGAAGATACGATTTCGATTTTCGATGAACTTTATCCTGGGAAGATGAATGAATTCATCGCGCTGCTTTTCGGTGAAAAATCTTTTATAAAGAGTGATTATAGCCGACATCTCTTCCGTGCGGTC
>JABMQV010000179.1 GCA_013203065.1 Desulfobacteraceae bacterium
ATTTCAGCAAGTTAAAAACTATGATATCTTGAATTCCCGAAATTCAGGTTGAATTGAAATATCTGATTCTGTATCTCAATGGCTGCTGGTGTCAGATTGAGGCGTACTTCAGCTTTGAAGCTGTTTGGTCAAATATCGGTTGCTGCACATTATTGTTTTTTGGTCTTTTTCAATTCCTTTTCAATGATGTCCTGGAATCCCTGCACGTTCCGGCTTCTCACACGTCTTCCGTTCACAAAAACAGCCGGGACGCCTCTCACACCTGAATTGATCCCCTCTTGATAATCTTCCCGTACCTTTGCGAGTATCAGGGGATCTTTGCGGTCTTTCTTGAAATGGGCTTCATTTAGCCCCAATTTTTGGGCGATCTCATTGATTTTCTTGTCGCTCAGTTGCCCGTAGTTTTTGAACAGTTCATCGTGAAATTCCCAGAATTTTCCCTGACGCCCGGCCGCAAGTGCCGCGGCAGCGGCCTTTGCAGCAAACCTGTGATTTCGCAAGGGAAAGTTCTTGAAAACAACCTTCACAGTTTTGGGATTTTTCTTGAGCACCTGCTCGAGTATCGGCGCAAGCCTTGCACAGTAAGGTCACTGGAATTCGCTGAAAACCGCGATCAGCACAGGGGCATCCCGGGGGCCTTTGTATGGCGAACCAGAAATCTTTATGTCAATGATAAAATCGAGTTTGATAACCTGAACCGTCTTGTCCTTCCGGTTGGTTATAAAAAGCTGCTCTCCCCTTGGCCCGATCTTGATCTGGTCAGCGTGATTTCCCACTTGGATCCTATCTTCAAGCTTCCCATCTTGAGCATACACAAGAATGGTGCCGCCACGCGTCAGCACAAAAACATGTCTTCCATCCGGGGAAACCGCCACATCAAGCGGCGGCTGATCCATCTTGAAAGTTTGTTGGACCTGCCATTCCACACCGGCAAAGGAACCACTGGCAGCACCCAATATAATTATTAACGTAAACAAGAATCCAGCATATTTCAAAGTCATGATAATCCCGTTTGCCCCCTTTTTCTTGAGTTTCATAGATATTTCACCTTAGCATTTCCATCGTCCGTTCCCACAGTTCCCTGTTCAACCTCTTATGTGCCCAACCTGATGGGTCCACCCCTACCCTAGAGTCTTAGGTTGTAACTCCTCCGTCAGATGCGAAGATGTTTTTTTGAAGTTAACCAACTTGGTTCATTAGCAATAAGGTTGCAGGTTCCAAGTTGTGAGTTGGTCGTTTCACCTGGGTAGTATCAGGCGTGGCGTTAATGAAAATCGAGAACTTCGGTCCTGAAATATTCAATCGCTAATATTGGTCACCGATTTGATTGCGCCCGGAAGGCCTGCATTAGGTTACTATATTCCCCCATAGGCAGCAATAAAGAATGACAAATTTTCGGCATGGATGTTTTGTTAAACTGCAAGCGGCCTTCCTGTTCAGACGTATTTGTGCCTCCGTCCTCAGGGCTCCACCGGGAAAGCGGCTGTGGCCGCTGCAGCACCCCCCTTGCCGTCCTTGACGACCGCCACGACCTGATAGAGTTGACTCGGCCACGCTCCGGTCTCGTTGTTGAGCGGCGGGTTCGCCTCCGGGGCATTCACCGAAGGTGTCGCCTTCAAAGTGAAATTGAAATTAAAGGTCGTTCCGCCGTCTCCTTTTGTGCTGGTCTGCGAAATCCCTTCCACAAAAGGGTTGGAAACAGTCTCTCTTGTGGTTCCATCTGAGTGGTAGTAGGTCACGGTAGACTCCAGCAGAATACTGGTATGGCTGTTACCGAAAAAGCCGTCAGGCGCGCCTGTTTTCAGGATGCGCTCCCAGATGGGCGTGGTGCCTTGATAGCCTCCTATGAGAAACCACTCAACGGTCAGGGGATTTCCTTCCTTGTCCGTTGCCGTGACTTTTGCGGATATTTCCTGCCCGGGATTGACTACCACACCGGCGTTGGTCTCGGTCATCATCACCGATTGCCCTCCAACGATGATGGTCAGGCCCTGGGGATCCCCATTGGCGACGATCTGCGGGGAGTAATTGGCTACCTGGCCACCCCACAGCCCGGTCATGGTGTCTACCTGGTTGAGCTTGTTGGTGCCGCCTTTATTAATGCCCGCCGCAACCACGTAAGGCGATAGATAGTTGTCGCCGCGGTTATACGTAAAACACTTGAAAAAATGGTAGGCCAGGCCACTGTTGTGCGGTGCCATCCAGTCAAGCACGATTCCCCCAAGGTTGCCGTGCGGGTGGCTTTGAGAGGACTTATACGCGGCAATATAATCCTTCCACGACTTCCGGTAATTCTCGGCATTTCCCGTCGAGTTGAGCTGCAACACATAGGTATCCCCTTCGTAAATCTGCGTCGGAATCTGGTTAGAACCCGGTCCATTGTAGGAACCAAACTCGGTTACTATCCAGGGGATGGGCATTGTGCTGCTGTCAGCCGTGGGTCCAAGGGTATCAAG